>JBJMOZ010000264.1:0-14790 GCA_045803465.1 Gemmatimonadales bacterium
TCTTCGAGCTCCGGCTCGCCGAGCCGGGCGACTATCCCTTCGTGACCCACGCCTTCGCGGACGCCACGAAGGGAGCCGTGGGGGTGCTGCGGGCTCAGTCCACGCCCGGATCGGCCCAGAGCCAGGCACCGGCCGGCGCGCGGCGCTGACGCGCGCCGGCGGCGTGCTGCAGGGCCTGCACGTCACGCACCTGGCCGTGGAGCACGAGTCGCCGTCCGCCGTGATGCACGGCGATCTGCGTGGCGTGACCCGCGATCACTTCCAGCCCCTCGATCCCGGCCAGGGTGACGGCCTCGATGTGCGCGTCCGCATGAAACAGGACCAGCGTCGCGCCCTCGACGAGGGCGGCGCACCCGCTGTCGTCGCGCTCGTTGAACTCGAACCCCGCCCGCACATGCCAGGTCGAGGGTGCCAGCGCGAGCCGACTTCCCGCCTGCACGATCGTCATCGCCACGTCCTCCCGCACATGAGCACCGCGGCACGAGCGCCGCAGTGGTGCAGACGATAAGACGGAAACCGTGAAGCGCTCGTGAAGGCCGGACTCAGGTCCCGCGCGGCTTGGCGCGCCGCGTCGGCTCGGCCGCCAGCGGGTCCTCGGGCCACGGGTGGCGCGGGTACCGCCCGCGCAGATCCTTCCGCACGTCGAAGTACGAGGCGGCCCAGAAGCCCGCGAGGTCGCGCGTCACCTGCACCGGGCGGTGCGCCGGCGAGAGCAGGTGCAGCGTGAGCGGCACGCGCCCGCCCGCGATGCGCGGCGTGTCGCGGGCGCCGAACATCTCCTGCAGGCGCACCGCGAGCACCGGCGCCGCCGGATCGGCGTAGTCGATCGGCAGGCGCGAGCCGCTCGGCACCGTCACGTGCGTCGGCGCGAGCTCCTCGAGCTGCCGGCGCTTCGCGTAGTCGAGGCCCGCGGTGAGCAGCGACGCCAGGTCGAGCCGGCCCACGTCCTCCAGCGAGCGGGCGTTGCCGAGCTGCGGCACGAGCCACGCGTCGAGCGTCGCGAGCAGCGTCGCGTCCGACACGTCGGGCCACGCCGGGTCGAGCGCATGCAGGAACGCGAGCCGCTCGCGCAGCCGCGTCGCGGTCTCGCCCCATGGCAGCGAGGCGATGCCGCGCGCCCGCACGGCCTCGGCGAGCGCCTCGGCCACGAGCGCGGGATCGGGATCGCGGAGCGCCGACTCGCGCAGCACGATCGCGCCGAGCGTTGTGACGCGTCGCGCTCGCACCGTGGCGGCCGCGTCGTCCCACGATACGATGTCCTGCACCGATACCTGCTCGCCGAACCGACGTTCGAGCGCGTCCCCCTCGAGCGGCGCGGCGAGCAGGATGCGACTCTCCGTGCCGGCGCCGTCCAGCTCCGCCACGGCGAGAAATGGCTCGCGCGCCAGTGCCTGGTCGGCGGCGAGCACGCCGCCACGTCCGTTCCGGAGCAGGTAGCGGCGCGAGTCGCCGCGTCGTTGCGCGATGCGATCGGGATACGCGAGCGCGAGCAGCTCGCCCGCGAATACTGAATCGGCCGCCGACTTGCCCACTCGTAGGGCGCGTCGGAGGTGGTCGGCGTGGGCCCGCACCCGTTCCACGCCCTCGCGCACGACGCGCCACGGCCCCACCATGTGTGGCACCGGCCTCGCGCGCAGCACGTCGAGTCGCAGGCGCACGTCGGCGTCCGGCGGACCGAAATCGCCGCGCAGCACGTCGCGCTCCTCGAGCAGGGCGGCGAGGTCGCAGGCGAGGGCGCGCATGGCGTCGTCGTCGCCCGAGAGCAGCATGTGGGCGAGGCGTGGGTGCAGGCCAAGCCGCGCCATGCGGCGTCCGTGTGCGGTGGGGTGACCGGCCGGGTCGAGCGCGCCAAGCTCGGCGAGCAGCTCGCGCGCCTGCGCGAGGCTCGCGGCCGGCGGCGGGTCGAGCCAGCGCAGCGACGTGCCGTCGTGCGCCCCGGCGGCCGCGACCGCCAATGCCAGGGGCGCGAGGTCCGCCTCGAGGATCTCGGGCGCGTGATGCGGCACGAGACCCGCCTCGTCCGCCACGCTCCAGAGCCGGTAGCACACGCCCGGCGCCTGTCGGCCGGCGCGGCCGGCGCGCTGGGTCGCCGACGCGCGCGAGACGCGCACCGTCTCGAGTCGCGTCATTCCCGTGCGCGGCGAGAAGCGCGGCACGCGCGACAGCCCGCCGTCCACCACCACGCGTACGCCATCGATGGTGAGGCTCGTCTCGGCGACACTCGTGGCGAGAATCACCTTGCGGCGCCCCTGCGGGTCGGGGCGGAGGGCGCGATCCTGATCGGTTGGGGCAAGCGTGCCATGGAGCGGGATCACCGTCGGCGTCACACCGGTCAGGGCGCTCTCGACCCGCCTGATCTCGCCGACACCGGGCAGGAAGACGAGCACGTCGCCTTCGGTCTCCGCGAGCGCGTCGCGCACCGTGGCGGCCACGGCGTCCTCGATGCGGCCGTCGGGCCGGCGCGGCGCGTGGCGGATGGTCACAGGGAAGGTCTGCCCTTGGCTCGACACGACCGGACAGTCCTCGAGCAGCCGCGCCACGCCGGCCGTGTCGAGCGTCGCCGACATCACGACGATACGGAGATCGGGCCGAAGTACCTGCTGCGACTCGAGCGCGAGCGCGAGACCCAGGTCGGCGTGCAGGCTGCGCTCGTGGAATTCGTCGAAGATCACCACGCCATGGCGCTCGAGCGCCGGATCCTCCTCCAGCATGCGGGCGAGGACGCCCTCCGTCACCACCTCGATGCGTGTCCTGGGCCCCACGCGCGTGTCGAGCCGGACGCGATATCCGACCGTGTCGCCCGGCTGCTCGCCCAGGCCGCGGGCCATGAAGTGCGCTGCGGCGCGGGCCGCCACCCGCCGTGGTTCGAGCATGACGATCGACCGCCCCCCGAGCCACGGCGCGTCGAGCAGCGCAAGCGGCACACGGGTCGTCTTCCCTGCGCCAGGCGGCGCCTCGAGCACGACGCGCGGATGTGTGTCGAGCACGCGACGGAGCTCGGGCAGGACGGCGTCGATGGGCAGGATGGAATGGTGCCGGGACACGACAGGAAGGTACTTGGACCGGAACCGACTAGATTTCGGACGTCAGTCCCTTTTGGAGCATCCGATGAGTGCGTACAAGATCCAGCAGCGCCACCTGAGCCACCGTGGTCGCCCGTTCCATTTCGTGAGCTATGAGGGCCACCCGGCCAATCCGGCGAAGGCGATCCATGCGGCGCCGCCGACCTGGTTCCTCATCGCCGCCGGCAAGCGTTGGGAAGTCATGGTACACGATCCCGATCAGACACCCGAGCAGTGCGATCGTCGCTTCATGGCCTGGCTCGACGAGAACGTCTTCAAGGCCTCCTGATCCCCGGCCACGGCGGCGCGGGTCCCGCCGTGGCTATTTTCTCAAGATGCCGATCCGCCTCCTCGCCCTCGTCCTGCTGATCCTCGTCGCGTGCCGGGGCGACGGCGATGGGACCGTGCCCCTGCCGGCACGGCCCGCCGCCGGGAAGAAGGGCCTCGAGCTTCCGCCCGTTTCCCTCAATGCCAATTCGCCCGTGACCTATCCTCCGGCGCTCGTGAGCCAGGGGATCGAGGGCACGGTGCTGCTCCGCCTCTACGTGGATACGCTCGGGCGGATCCTCGACGACTCGACGCGCGTGGCCGAGTCGAGTGGCTACCCGGCCCTCGACAGCGCCGCGCTCCGGGCCGCACCGGAGCTGCGCTTCGCCCCCGCCGAGCGCGACGGCAAGCCCATCGCGGCGCTCTTCCTGCAGCCGATCCACTTCCGCACGCCCTCGGGCCGTGGAGCGACCCCATGACCTTCCATTCGCATCCGAAGCCCTACGACGATGTCCTGCAGACGATCGGCTGGACGCCGCTGATCCGCCTGTCGCGCATCGGGGCTGGTCTCCGCACGCCGATCTACGGCAAGGCCGAGTACCAGAATCCCGGCGGCTCGGTGAAGGACCGCATCGGCATCGCGATGATCGAGGCCGCCGAGCGCGCGGGCGAGCTCCGGCCCGGCGGCACCATCGTCGAGGGAACGAGCGGCAACACCGGCGTCGGCCTGGCGATGGCGGCGGCGCTCAAGGGATATCGCTGCGTCTTCACCATGCCCGACAAGATGTCGCAGGAGAAGGTGAAGCTGCTCAGGGCGTACGGCGCCGAGGTGGTGATCACGCCCACCGCCGTGCCGCCCGATCATCCCGACAACTACATCATGAAGGCGAAGCAGATCGTGCACGACACGCCGGGCGCGATCCTCGCCAATCAGCATTTCAACCAGATCAACCCCGAGGCGCACTACGCCACCACGGGGCCCGAGATCTGGGAGCAGACCGAGGGGCGCATCACGCACTTCGTGGCGGGCGCGGGGACCGGCGGCACGGTGAGCGGCGCGGGCAAGTACCTGAAGGAGAAGAACCCGAAGATCCGCATCATCGCCGGCGATCCGGTGGGCTCGCTCTACACCGGCTTCGCGAAGACGAAGATTCTCGGCGAAGGCGCCGGTGCGCCGTACAAGGTCGAGGGCGTGGGCGGCGACAAGATCTCCAGCACCATCTGGTTCGACTGGATCGACGAATGGCGTCAGGTGCCCGATCGCGCCTCGATGATGATGTCGCGCCGGCTGGCGCGGGAAGAGGGCATCCTCATCGGCGGCTCGGGCGGCTTGAACGTGGCCCTGTCGCTCGAGATCGCGCGCGAGCTCGACGACCCGTCGGCCTACGTCGTGACGATTCTCTGCGACACCGGCGAGCGCTACCTCTCCAAGGTGTTCAGCGACGAGTGGATGCAGGAGAACCAGTTGCTCGAGAAGCCGCAGGCCACGGTGGAGCAGCTGCTGCAGCGCCGCAGCGCCAGTGCGCCGGCCGATTTGGTGAGCGTGGCGCCCGCGGCCGCGGTGCGCCAGGCGCTCAACCTCATGTCCTCATGGGAAGTGAGCCAGCTGCCCGTGGTGGACAACGGCGAGGTGGTCGGCGGACTCGTGGAGCAGGTCCTCATGACGCGGGCACTCGCGCAGCCCACGCTGCTCGACCGTCCCGTGCGCGAGGTGATGGAGGCCGCGTTCCCGGTGGTGGAGCACACCTTCCCCACCGACCGGCTGGCGCCCATGCTCACCCGCGACACGCCGGCCGCGCTGGTGCGGAAGGACGGCAAGCTCATCGGTATCGTGAGCCGCTACGACGTGCTGCAGCAACTCATCGGGACGAGGTGAGCATGAAGATCACCATCCTCACCGGCGGCACATCGAGCGAGCGCGATGTCGCCATCGCGTCCGCGGTGCAGGTCATCCGCGCCCTCCGCACCCGTCACCATGACGTGGCCGTCGTGGACACGGCCCGCGGCTACATCCCGCCGGACGACGAGGAGCGGCTGCTCGCCGGCAGCGTGGGCACCGCCCCGCCGTCGGCCGATGCCCTGCACGGGCTCGAGCGCGGGCTCTTCCTCTCGGGGCTCGGTTCGCTGCCCGTGGTCCGGGACGCCGACGTGCTGTTCCTTGCACTGCATGGCGGGCGGGGTGAGGACGGGACGCTGCAGACCGTGCTTGAAATGATCGACGTGCCCTACACCGGCAGCGGCTCGCTGGGCAGCGCGATGGCCATGGACAAGGACGTGTCGAAGCGACTTTTCCGCTTCGCGGGTGTACCCACGGCTGATTGGTTGATGGCGCCCGTGACGGTCGAGGACGTCGAGGAGCGACTGGGCTGGCCCGCGGTGGTGAAGCCTTCCAAGCAGGGGTCCACGGTGGGGCTGACGGTGGTGAAGCGGCCGGAGGACCTGGACGCCGCGCTCGAGCTGGCCGCCCTGTACGACGATGAAGTGATGGTCGAGGCCTTCGTGCCGGGCCGGGAGCTCACCGTGGGGATCCTCGACGGGGAGGCGCTCGCGGTGGGGGAAATCATTCCGCGGCACGAGATTTTCGATTACGAGTGCAAGTACACGCCCGGCATGTCGGAGGAGATCTTCCCTGCCGACCTGCCCCGGTCGGTCGCGGACCGGTGCCGGGACCTCGGGCTCCGGGCCCACGATGCGCTGAAGCTGGGCGGGTATTCCCGGGTGGATTTCCGCTTGACACCCGATGGGGAACTCTTCTGTTTGGAGGTGAACACCCTCCCTGGCATGACGGCCACCAGCCTCATGCCCCAGTCGGCCCGGGCCGTCGGGATCGAGTTCCCCGAGTTGTGCGAGCGGATCTGCCGCGCGGCCTTGATGCACCGCGCGGGCGACTAGGATTTTCAGGGCGAAAGCAGGACGGCGGATGCAGGCGTTCTCCCAACCCAGGATCAGCCCGTGGGTGCTTCGGCTCATCATCGCGAATGCGGTGGTGCTGCTCCTGCGCGAGACCGTCTTCACCTCCGACCGCCTGGTGTCGCTGCTCGCCTTCGACACCCACACGGCGCTGCGCCGGCCGTGGAGCTTCGTCACCTACATGTTCATCCACGGCGACCTGCTCCACCTCGCCGTGAACTCGCTGGGCCTGTGGGTGTTCGGCACGCCCGTGGAGCACCGGCTGGGTGCCAACCGCTTCCTCTTCTTCTACTTCTATTGCGGCATCGGGGCGGCGGTCTTCTCGCTGCTGCTCGCGGGGCTCACGCCCATCGCGCCGTTCGTGGGCGCGTCCGGCGCGGTGCTCGGGCTCGTGGTGGCGTTCGCCATGGCCTGGCCCGACACCGAAATGATCCTCTTCCCCATCCCCATGCCCATCAAGGCGCGGACGATGGCCATCGGCATCGTCGGCTTCAACGCCCTCATGGCGCTGCCGCTGTTCCGCGGCGGCAGCAACATCGCCTACGAGGCGCACCTGGGCGGCGCGCTGTTCGGATATCTCTTCTTCCGCCTGCAGTCCCTGGCCTCGGCGGCGCCCGCGCCCGTGCGTCGGTCGGTGGAGCGCATCGTGCCGGTGCCCCCGCGCGCCAGCGAGCCCGAGCGCAGCGAGCGCGTCGCCACCGAGCGGCATGCGCCGCCGCAGCGCCGTCGTCGCAACGAGTCCACCGACGCCGTGACCGTCGAGATCGACCGCGTGCTCGACAAGATCAGCGCCGAGGGACTCGAGAGCCTCACGCCGGCGGAGCGCCGTTTCCTCGACGAGGTGGCGCAGCGCAAGCGGCAGGAGTTGAACTGAGATCCTCTTGACGGATCGGGGATCGCTTCAACTCTTGCACTCGTTCGACGCGCGCCTTATCGTGCCGCGTGCTCATCAATCTCGTCCCCGAATTCCTCGACGTTCTCCGCTCGCCTGACAGTGCCGCCGCATACCGGCGGTATCACGACAATCATCGCCTGATCCTCGACGCCTACTGGCGGAACTACGTCCTCGACCCGGACACGCCACCGGCGGAGGACGTGGTACGCAACGCGCTGCGCGCCGATCGTCGCGATCTCTACGCGCTGCTCGAGCATCACGACCTCGAGGGCATGGTGGAAGAGGCGATGGCGAGGGCGCGCGAAGTGCTGCGCGTCGACCGGCCCGCGGATGTCTACCTGATGGTGGGCATGGGCGCTGCGAACGCCGGCGAGCTGGTGGTGAACGGGCGTGGGGCCGCCTTCATCTGCCTCGAGCACTTCACCGGACGCGTGAACCCCGAGAGCCACGGCCTCGGCCTCTCGCCGAAGCTGATCCCGCTCTGGGTGGGTCACGAGCTCGCCCATGCGGTGCGCTATACCTCGCCCGAGTCGCAGAGCGACATCGCGCGGCTCGTGGGCGAGCGCGGCTACTACGACTTCTGGGACATCGGCAGCCGCGCCACGCTGCGCGAGCTGCTCGTCAACGAGGGCCTCGCCGTACACGCCGCGCAGGCGGTGGCCCCGGGCCTCGAGCTGGCCGACTACTTCGGCTATCCCCGACGGCAGTTCACGCGCCTGCGCGAGATCGACGCCTTCCTGCGCCGCGCCGTGCGCCAGGAAATCGACAAGACCGGCCTGGGGCTGCGCCTGCGCTATCTCTCCGACGGCATGAGCCCGTCCGCCCGCATCGTCGGCGGGCGCGTCATCCCCGAACGGTCGGGCTACTACGTGGGCTGGCGCATGACCGAGGCGCTTGTCGCCGAGCGAGGCATCGCAGCGGCGCTGCGTGCGGAGGCGAAGGAATTCGGGAAGGCGGAGGAACGCGCCGGAGGCGTGCGCAGCGCGTAATCACACCGGGGCGGGACTACCGCTTGTGGCTCCCGTCGCAGAACGGTTTCGTCCCGCTCATGCCGCACCCGCAGAACTTCGTCTGCCCGGGCACCTTCTGCGGCGGCGGTTCGATGGGCCGGCCCTCGTTGTCGAGCACGATCACGTGGCCCTCCACGATCAGCGGGCCGGAGGGCTTCCAGGTCACGGTGACGATGTCGGGATCGTCGAATCGGATGTTCGCCATGGGAAGATTCTAGTCGGTTACTTCCCCACGCAGAAGTTGGCGAAGATCCGGGCCAGCACGTCGTCGGCCGCCACCGCACCGATCAGCTCCTCCAGCTGCCCGTTCGCCATCCGCAGGTGGTGCGAGGCCAGCAGCGCATCTCCGCCGTCTCCGAGATGCGCCGACGCCGCGTCGAGCTCCTCCGCCGCGCGTGCGAGCGCGTCCCGATGCCGCTCCCGCAACAGCGTCGGCTCGAGCACGTCGCCACCTGCCCCGAATGCCCGCGCCGCGATCGCATGTCGCAGCGTCTCCAGACCTTCCCCCGTCACTACCGAGACGGACAGCGCCCGTTGCCCTTCTGCGCTCTCGCGCTCCCGCCGCAGATCCCTCTTCGTCTGCACCACCAGCGTCCGCGCGTCCCGCACGATGTCGCATTCCTCACCCTCGAGCGCGCGCGCGCCCTCGACGCAGAGCAGCACCAGATCGGCCGCACCGAGATAGCGGCGGCTGACTTCGACGCCCAACTGGTCGAGTCGTTCCGCAGGATCATGCAGACCCGCGGTGTCCACCAGCCGAACCGGCCACCCGTCGCATGTGGTGCCCGCTTCCACCGCGTCTCGGGTCGTGCCGGGCAACTCGGTGACCAGGGTGCGCTCCGCCCCGAGCAGTGCATTGAACAGCGACGACTTTCCGGCATTCGGCCGCCCTGCGAGCACCACGAGCGCGCCTGCGCGCAGTCGCTCGGCGCCCGGCGCCGTCGCGAGCAGGCGGCGCACGTCGTCGCGCAGTGCCGCATGCCCGGCACGCAGCACCTCGGCCGGCACCGGGCCGTCGTCCTCGTCGGGAAAATCGATCTGGTACGTGAGGAGCGCCTGCAGTTCCACGGTGCGATCGCGCAGCGTCTCCAGCCGCCGGCGAAGCCCTCCGTCCAGCTGGTCGAGTGCCGTCCGCGCCTGCATCGGTGCCGTGCTGTCCACCAGGTCCGCGATCGCCTCGGCTTCGAGCAGGCCAATCTTCCCGTTGAGCACCGCGCGCCGCGTGAACTCTCCTGCCGCCGCAGGCCTCGCCCCCGCCGACTGCAGCGCCGCCAGCAGTCGCGCCGGCGTGGCGAGCCCGCCATGACACGAGAGCTCCACGAGATCCTCTCCCGTGAAGCTCGCCGGCGCCCGGAACATCGTTGCCACTCCGCGATCGATGAGCGTCCCATCCGCCGCGATGAACCGCGCCAGCGTCGCCATGCGCGGCGCGAACGCGGCGATGCCCGGCACTACCCGCTCCGCCACCTCGAGCGCGCCGACGCCGCTCACGCGCACCACGGCGATCGCGGAGCGCCCGGGCGGCGTGGCGAGGGCGACGATGGGATCCGACAGCATGCCCGGAATCTAGGCGCGTCCTCGCACCGGCCCGGGGATGCGACCTCCCGCGCTACTTCTTCCCCGGCTTCGACCGCGTCACCGTCGCATCCGGCTTGGTGCGCACCTCGACGATCTGCCGCGCCATGCTCCTGGCCCGCTCCTTCCCGATCATCCACTGCTGCGGGATGCTCGCCAGGTTGCTCACCGTCCAGTACAGGTTGAGGCCCGACGCGAAGCTGAGGCCGAAGAAGCCGATCATCACCGGCATCATGTAGAGCATCATCTGCGCCTGCGCCTTCGTCTGCGGCGTGTGCGTGATGCCCATCTGGCCCACCTTGCTCAGGGCGAACATCGAGATGCCGCTCAGCACCGGGATGATATGGAGCGGATCCGGCCGCGAGAGATCGGGGAACCACAGGAACGGCACCCCGCGCAGCTCGATCGAGTTGCCCAGTACGAAGAAGAGCGCGAACAGGACCGGCATCGGCAGCAGCATCGGCCAGCATCCGCCGAGCGGGTTGACGTTGTGCTCCTTGTAGAGCTTGAACATCTCCTGCTGCAGCTTCTGCGGATCCTCCTTGTAGCGTGCCTGGATCGCCTGCAGCTGCGGCTGGATGGCCTGCATCGCCGTGCTGGCGCGCATCGCCTTCTGGTTGAGCGGCCACAGCAGCAGGCGCACCAGCAGGCCGAAGACGATCAGCACCACGCCGTAATGCAGCTTGAGCGACTCGTGCATCCACACCAGCAGCCAGCGCACCGGCGTCGCGAAGAACCGGATCAGGGTGCGGAAGCCCGGCCACCCGTACGGATTCACGTCGTCGAAGTCGCGGCCGATGCGGCCGAGGCGCTCGTACTCCATCGGGCCGGCGTAGAGCGTGTAGGAGAAGTCGCCGGTCGGGGCCACCGGCATCTGCAGCAGCACCGGCGCGTGCGCCGGGTTCTTCCCCGCCGTCGCGGCCGGCGCGATGGACGCGCCACTGATGCGCCCGCCCGCCGAGTCGTAGGCGATCAGGCCCGCCACGAAGTACTTCGACTTGATCGCCACCCAGTCGAACGGTCCCGCCAGCGACTTCACCTCGCCCGCCGTGAGCCCGCTGAAGTCGTGCCGCTCGGCGGAGGCCTGGTGCGTCACCACCGACGAGGCGCGGTGCTGCTCGGTACTGTCGGCCTCGGTCTGCGCGAGGCCGCGGCCGAGTCCCACGAGCAGCTGTCCGCCGGTGGCGCCCAAGCCCTGCACCTGGCCGCGCACGCCCACCTGGTAGTCCGACGGCGAGAAGGTATAGATGAGCTGCACCGCCACGTCGCCCTGCTGGCCGCTCAGCGTGAGCGTGCCCGGCGTGTCGGCGACGGTGAGCGACGTCGGTTCCGCCGTGAACGCCCAGCGATCGAGCCGCAGCGTGTCCGTGCCACGAATCAGGGCGAGGTCGAGCAGTGGCGCATCCGGCTCGACCAGATTGGCGGGCTGTCCCTTTCGCGCCGCCACCTGGTTCGCGTAGCGCTGCAGCGCGATCTCGGCGAGGCGGCCACCGCGCGTCGACACCCCGTAGCGCGCCAGCGGCGTCGTGACCGGGATGATCTCCTCGGCCGTTGCCACGGGCGCCGTGCTGTCGAAGGGCGCGGCCGGCGACGGCGTCAGCGTGGGCGGCGCAGCGGGCGAGGAATCGGCCGCGACGCGTGTCGTGTCGCTGACGACGCCCGCCACCGGTCGCACCGGCTTCTTGATGAAGAACGTGGGAATGAAGGCGATCACCATCATCAGCAGGATCGCCCAGATCGTACGCCGGTCCATTAGTCGGTCACTTGTCTCTGGTTGCGGTCGGGCACGGGGTCATACCCGCCGGGATTCCAAGGATGGCAGCGCGCGAGCCGCCGAAGGGCCATCCACGTGCCCCGCACGGCGCCGTAGCGCTCGAGCGCGGTCACCGCGTACGCGGAGCACGAGGGAGTGAAGCGGCACGCCGGCGGCAACGCCGGCGAGAGGAAGCGCTGGTACGCGCGCACGCCCGTCACGAGCACGGTACGCGGCAATTGCACGAGCCACGGGAGCATCGGTCACGCCGCGCAGGTGGCGTCGCGCCACTGCACCAGCTCGGCGCGCAACTGGTCGAACGACGCGTCGTACGCTTCGCGCCGTGCGCGCACCAGCAGGTCCCAGGCGGGCTGCTGCGGCTGCACGTCGCGACGCCAGATCTCGCGCAGCCGGCGACGCAGGCGGTTCCGCTCGGGAGCCGTCTGGCGCAGCTTCGGGACGATCATCCCGAGCCGCGGGTGTGCGAGGGCGTTGTCGGCCCTGATCATCTCGAGAAAGACATACCGGCGGCGCCGGCCCTTGGCCAGGCACCGCCGGATGTCGGTCGCGCGCGCCACGCGGCGCGACCGGGGGAAGCCTTCCTGTGGCGTCAGGCTTGCCCGTGCTTGCCGGGCAGCATGACCGTCAGGCGCTTGCGGCCCTTCTTGCGCCGGCGCGACAGGACCTCGCGGCCCCAGCGATCGGCCATACGGGCGCGGAATCCATGCTTGGCGACGCGCTTCTTGTTGCGCGGGCGGTAGGTCGGCATCATATCAAAAATTCTCCCCTCGTGAGCCCGCGAAGATAGCTGCGCAAGCTATTTCGGGTCAAGGTTGACTTATCCACACCCGACCCGTAATCTCTCTCGCCCTTGCGCAACCCTCCTGCTTCGTGAGTCCTGATGCAGCTCTCCCCAAAAGATCTCTGGGCACGTGTCCTCGACGAGGCGCGTGGTGAGCTACCTGACCATACCGTTCGAACCTGGCTTGAGCCCGCCGAAGCGATCGCCCTCGAAGAGGGCGAACTTGTCCTGGGAGCTCCCGACCAGTTTGCCGTCCAGTGGAACGAGTCGAAGCATGCTGCCGTGCTGAGCCGTCTCGCGCAACACGTTGCGGGGCAGCCGGTAACGGTCGTCTTCCGGGTCGCCGAGGAGCGCCAGAAGCGCCCCCAGATGGACCTCTTCGTGGCCCCGCCTCCGGGCGCGCCGGCCGTATTGAAGACGAATCCCAGCACCCAGCCGCTCAACGAGCGCTACACCTTCGACACGTTCGTCATCGGCAAGTCGAACGAGCTGGCAGCCGCCGCCGCCCACGCCGCCGGCGAATCGCCCGGCAAGAGTTACAATCCGCTCTTCATTTACGGGGCGACCGGTCTCGGTAAAACGCACCTCATGCAGGCCATCGCCCACGTCGTGGTGCGTCGGCACCCCGAGACACGGGTGCTGTACGTGGGTGCCGAGCAGTTCATCAATGAAGTGATCGAAAGCATCCACAGCCGGACGATGCCGGAGTTCCGCCGGCGTTACCGGCAGGACGTGGATCTCTTCCTGGTCGACGACGTGCATTTCCTCGAAGGCAAGGAGATGACGCAGGAGGAGTTCTTCCACACCTTCAATGCGCTCTATGAAGGCAACAAGCAGATCGTCCTGACGTCCGACCGTCCGCCGAAGGAGATCCCGGGCCTCGAGGCCCGCCTCGTGAGCCGGTTCGAGTGGGGCATGGTGGCGGACATCGGCCAGCCCGACCTCGAGCACCGCATCGCGATCCTGCGGAAGAAGGCGGAGCAGGACCACCTCGAGATGGCCATTCCCGACGACGTGCTCCGGTTCATCGCCGAGCATGTGCGGTCGAACGTGCGCGAGCTCGAGGGCTGCATCATCAAGTTGTTGCTCTACGCATCGTTGAAGCACAAGGAAGTGTCGGTCGACCTGGCGCGCGAGGCGCTCGCCGACCGCATCCGCCCGAGCGACGAGGGTACGGCGCCGGGCAAGGCGCTGCCCAGCATCACGAAGGTGCAGGAGGTCGTGGCCCGCCGCTGGGGCGTCACGCCGGAGGGGCTCCGCTCCAAGGCGCGCATCAAGACCCTGACAGTGCCGCGACAGATCGCCATGTTTCTCGCGCGCGACCTGCTGCAGATGCAGCTCGTCGAGATCGGCCAGGCGTTCGGCGGACGCGATCACTCCACGGTGATCCATTCCGTCGACAAGGTTGCCCGGTTGATGACGCGAGACCGTGGCTTTCGCGAAAAGGTCGAGCTCGCGCGCATGGAGTTGTCCCCGGAATAATCCCCGGCGTCCATGTGCGCGATGTGGGTAGACGGAAAAGTGCGGCCGGAGTGCGGGAAGTTTCCCCGCTGTCCGCATGGCACACAGTGGGTCGACATGAAGTGAGGTCACGGAACGATGTGGACGCGTAACGGTTGCGTTGCCTGTCCACATCTCCAGACCCTCTACTACTACTGCTAGATTCTTATATACAGTCTTTGTAGGTACTTCTCCCTCGCCGGCGAGGCGTGCGAAACATGAAGTTCACGATCACTCGTGAGCAGTTCCAGGAGGGCCTGCAGGCTGTCGCTGCCAGTGTCCCGACGAAGACGACACTGCCCGTGCTCTCGAACATCCTGATCGAGGCCTATCGGGACGGCGTGCGGCTCTCCGGCACCGACCTCGACATCGCGGTGAGCACGATGGTGCCCGCCTCGGTGGATCAGGAAGGCTCGATCACGGTGCCTGCACGGAAGCTCGCCGAGATCGTGCGCGAGTTTCCCAACGCCTCCATCCGCGTCACCGCCACCGGCGAGCAGCGGGTCACCATCGAGTGCGGACGCTCCAAGTTCCGGCTCCTCGGCCTGCCGAAGGATGAGTTCCCGGCATTCCCGGCCGTGAAATTCGATGGCGGCTGGCGCGCGGCCGCGGGCAACGTGCAGAAGCTCATCCAGCACGTCGCCTTCGCCGCGAGCACCGAAGAGAGCCGTCCGATCCTCAACGGCGTGCTCTGGGAGCTTCGCCCTGACCGCATGCGCATGGTGGCCACCAACGGACACCGCCTGGCCCGCATGGACGTTCCTGCGGCCGCCCAGGGCGGTGCACAGGCCGACCTCATCGTGCCGCCGAAGGCGCTCGAGCAGATCCGGAAGTTGTTCGGCGCCGACGAGGAGCTCGAGATCGCGCGTAGCGAGAACCATCTGGGCTTCCGCTCCATCGGCACCCAGATCTACACGCGCCTCATCGAGGGCCCGTATCCGAACTACGAACAGGTCATTCCGCGCGAGAACGACAAGGTGATGACGGCCGACAAGTCGGCCTTCACCTCGGCGCTG
>JBJMOZ010000280.1:0-5748 GCA_045803465.1 Gemmatimonadales bacterium
CGGCCGCGCTCGAGCGCGTGCTCACGGGCGACAACGCGCCTCGCATCCGCGCGAAGATCATCGCGGAGGGTGCCAACGGCCCCACGACGGAGGAGGCCGACGAGATCCTGAACCAGCGCGGCGTCATGATCCTGCCCGACCTGTTCATCAACGCGGGCGGTGTCACGGTGAGCTACTTCGAGTGGCTCAAGAATCTCTCGCACGTTCGCTTCGGCCGCATGGAGAAGCGCTTCGACGAGGCGCAGGCCAATCGCATGCTGCGCGGCGTGGAGCGCCTCACGGGCAACAACCTCACGGCCGAGGAGTTCACGGCCGTCACGCGGGGTGCGGACGAGGTGGACCTGGTGAACTCGGGGCTCGAGGAGACGATGGTGCAGGCCTACCATGACATCCGCGACACGCAGCTGAAGCTGGCCGACGGCGTCGACCTGCGCACCGCGGCGATGGTGACGTCGATCGACAAGATCGCGTTGATCTACAGCGAGATGGGGATCTTCCCGTAGCCCTCTGCAGGACCGGGGCTCCGAGCAGTTCGGAGCCCCAGCGCCTACCCTGTCCTGAACAACTCCACCGCCCGCGGAAATCGCGCGATCGCGCGCTCGCGAAGCGCGGCGTGCTGGGGCTTCGTCAGCGCGACGTCCTGCTGGATGAGCTCACGGGCGAGTTTGCGGGCCACCTCGAGCAGGTCGGTGTCCTCGGGCAGCTTCGCATGCCGCACGTTTAGGCCTCCCGACTGGCGCGCGCCGATCAGGTCGCCCATGCCGCGCTCCTGGAGGTCGAGCTCGGCCACCTTGAAGCCGTCCATGGTCGCCGCGAAGGCCTTCAGGCGCTCGGGCACGGCGTCGTCGGCCTGCAGGATGCAGAAGCTGTCCCCTTCCCCGCGTCCGACCCGCCCGCGCAGCTGATGCAGCTGTGCGAGGCCGAACCGCTCCGGGTGCTCGATCAGCATCACCGTCGCGTTGGCCACGTCGATTCCCACCTCGATCACGGTCGTGGCCACGAGCACGTGGATCGCACCGTCGCGGAAACGACGCATGGTCGTGTCGCGCTCGTCCGCCTTGAGCCGACCGTGCACGAGCCCGACGTCGAGGTCGGCGAAGCGCACCTTGAGCTGCTCGGCCATCGTGGTGGCGGCCTTGAGGTCGGCCTTCTCCGTCTCCTCGATGACGGGCAGCACCACGTACGCCTGTCGCCCGCGCCGGCACTCCTCGTGGATGAACGACAGCACCCGCTCGCGCTCGGCGCTCGTGCGCACGGCGGTGCGCACCCGTCCGCGTCCCGGCGGGCGCTGGCGCAGGATGGAGACGTCGAGATCGCCGTAGAGCGTGAGCGCGAGCGATCGCGGGATGGGCGTGGCCGTGAGGAGCAGCACGTCGGGTGCCGCGCCCTTGCCGATCAGCGCGGCCCGCTGCTCGACGCCGAAGCGGTGCTGCTCGTCGATCACGACGAGGCCCAGCCGCCGGAACGAGACGCTCTCCTGCACCAGTGCATGGGTGCCGATCACGAGTCGTGACGCGCCGGCCGCGAGCCGCTTGCGCACCGCCGCCTTCTCCGATGCCGTCTGCCGGCCCAGCAGCACCTCGGGCATCAGCCCGATCGGCGCCAGCAGCTTCGCCATCGTGCTCGCGTGCTGCTCCGCCAGCAGCTCGGTGGGCGCCATCAGCGCGGCCTGGTGCTCGTTCTCGAGCGCCACGAGCATCGCCAGCAGCGCCACGACCGTCTTGCCCGTGCCCACGTCGCCCATGAGCAGCCGGTGCATGCGCTCCGGCGAGGCCATGTCGCCCAGGATCTGGGCGAGCGCCTTGTCCTGGTCCTCCGTCAGCGTCCATGGCAGGTGCGCGCGCAGCGGATCGGCGAGTGCGCCGTTCGTGACCAGCGCCACCCCGTTGCGCTCCCGCTTGGCCACCGCGCGCGCGCGGGCGAGCATGAGCTGCAGGTCGAACAGCTCGTCGAAGGCCAGGCGCCGCCGACCCAGCTCGGCTTCCACCACGCTCGTCGGGCGATGCACGCTGCGGAGCGCGTCCTGGATGCCCGGCAGGCCGAGGGACTCGCGCATCTGGTCGGGCAGCAGTTCGGTGAAGAAGGGCAGCAGCTGGTCGAGATAGCGATCGACGAGCGCCCGGATGAATCGGTGCCCCACGCCCTCCGTCGCGGGATAGATGGGCAGCACGCGCCCCTCCATCGGCTGGTCGTCGAGCGCGTCGGCGTCACCCAGGATCACGTACTCGCGCGGCGCCAGTTGGCGGCCGTGGAAGAAGCGCACCGGTCCCGACACGAGCAGCAGCTGGCCTTGGCGAATGGTGCGCTCGAGGAACGCCTGCCCGGGCCAGGTGCACTCCAGCAGCCCCGAGTCGTCGCGCAGCACGGCGTGGAAGATCCGCAGCCCCTTCCGCGTCGGCAGCACGCGTGTGGCCACGACGCGGCCCACGGCGGCGACCTCGTCGCCGACGCGCGCGGACGCCAGCGGTGTCAGCGACGACGCATCGAGGTAGCGGTGCGGCAGGTGCCAGGCGAGGTCGAGGGCCGTGCGGATGCCGAGGCGCGCGAGCTGGTCGGCGCGCTTCTCGCCCACGCCCTTGAGGAACTGCACCGGCGTGTCGGGTCGGAGGCTCGCGGCGGCGGGTCGGGTCACGATGGGATGCTAGCCGGGGAGGCGTTCGATGTCATGGCGTGCTAGAATATCCTGATCCATGACATGCTCGACGCGATTGCTCCTGGCACTGGCCCTGCTCGTCGGCCTGGCGAATGGCGCGGCGGCACAGCGGCCCCGGGTCCTGCGGCCGTCGCCGGCGGCCCCCGATACGATCGTCGCCCCGCCGGCGCTCCCCGTGGACACGTCGCTCAGTCCGTTCGCGCCCACCGATGTCCCCACCGCCGCCGACCGCAGCATCGCCCGCGCCTTCGAACTCTCGACCGCCGGTGTGAGCGAGCAGCCGGGCGACATACTCGAGGGTGTCGCCGCGCTCTCCGACTCGATCGCGCGGGAGGACCGGGTCGCCGTGCTGTCGCGGGACCGCCTGCTGACGCGCCGGGGTCTCGGCGACCTGGCCCTGAACTGGACCGCCCGCGATCGTGAGGTGCGTGCCTGGCGCCGGCAGCTGCAGGAGGTCTCCGCACAGGTGGACTCGGCCCGGCGCGAGCTGGCTGGCCTGCGCGAGCGATGGCGCGTCACCGCGGCAAGCCAGGACAGCACCACGCTGCCCGACCTGCGCGCGCGCACCACGCAGGTCATCGACGAGCTGCGCCTCGTCGACAGCGCGCTCGATGCCCGCACCACCCGGGTGGTCGATGCGGAGCTGACGCTGTCCGAAGCGTCATCCACGATCTTTGCCGAGCTGCATGGCCTGGCGGCGGCGCAGCAGGAGATGCGCCGGAACCTGCTGCGCATCGAGAGCCCCCCGCTGTGGAAGAGCGTGGTCGCGACGGGGAGCCTGTCGACGTCGGAACGCGGCGGCCTTGGCACGGCCGTGCACGAGCTCGAGTGGTTCGTGCGCGGCAACGCGGGCAGGCTGACGCTGCATGTCCTGCTCACGCTGGTGGTCGTCCTGCTCGCGATGACGAAACGCGAGCGGGTGCGTTCGGCCGCCGACAGCAGCGATGCGCTGGGCGAGCAGTTCACCATCCTGCGACGCCCCGTCGCGTCGATCCTGCTGCTCAGCATCAGCCTGACGATGTGGTTCTATCCACGGGCCCCGCTGGGCGTGTACGACGCGGCGCTGGTGCTCTCGGCGATTCCGCTGCTGCTGCTCGTGCCCGAGCTGATTCCGCCCGACCTGCACCGGTCCGCGCGCGAAGCGATCGTGTTCCTCGTCCTGCAGCGGCTGGCCGCCCTCGCCACGCTGGGCAGCGCGGCGTCGCGCCTGACCCAGCTGGGCCTGTCCGTCGCGGGGGCCCTGCTGCTGTGGCAGCTCCTCCGGCCCGGGGGCGCCCTGCGGCAGAGCGAGCCACGCTGGCGCTTCACGCTGCAGCGCGCGGCGTGGGTGCTGCTCAGCGCCTTCATCGTCGCCCTTGGCAGCAACGTCATCGGCAACGTCACGCTGGCCGATGCCATCAACTCGGGCGTGGCACTGAGCGCCTTCGCCGCCATCCTGCTGCGCGCCATCACGATGGTCATCAACATCTTCATCTCGGCGGCCGTGCATGCCGGCGCATCCGAGTCGCGCTACCTGACCGAGCGCGGGGCGCAGGTGGAGCGGACGCTGGTCCGGCTGACCGGCACGCTCGGCTTCATCGCCTGGTTCGCGCTGTCGCTGCAGGGACTCCAGCTCTGGGTGCCGGTCTGGAATGCGCTGCGCGCCGCACTCTTCCGCAGCTTCACGATCGGCGCGGTGTCGCTTTCGCTGGCGATCGCGCTGCTGTTCGTGTTCGTGCTCGCGCTGGGCGTGCTCGGGGCCCGCCTGATCTCGGGCATCGTCGAGTTCGAGGTCATGGGGAGGATGGACCTGCGCCGCGGCGTCTCGGTGACCGTGGGTTCGCTGCTCCGCTACGCGCTGATCGCCATCGCATTCCTGGTGGCGCTGGCCGCCGTGGGCATCAACGCCGGCAACCTCGCGATCCTGGGCGGCGCGCTCGGCGTGGGCATCGGGTTCGGCCTGCAGAACATCGTCAACAACTTCATCTCGGGACTCCTGCTCGCGTTCGAGCGACCGGTGGGCATCGGCGACACCGTGCAGGTGGGGCCGAACACGGGCGAGGTGCGGGAGATCGGCATCCGCGCAAGCATCATCCGCACCGTGGAGGGCGCCGAGGTGATCGTGCCCAACTCCGAACTGATCACCCAGGACGTGATCAACTGGACCCGCTCGGGTACGCGCCGGCGCATCGACATCCCGATCGGAGTGGCCTACGGCAACGATCCCGCGAAGGTCATCGACCTGCTCACCGACGTCGCGCTGCAGCACGCCGACGTGCGCGGCAACCCCAAGCCGTTCACGCTCTTCCTGGGCTTCGGCGACAACTCGCTGGATTTCTCGGTGCGGGCATGGACGGACTCGCCGGACTGGCCGGTGGTCCGGAGCGACATCGCGGTCGCCATCAGCGCCGTGCTGCGGGATGCGGGGATCGAGATCCCCTTCCCACAGCGCGACCTGCACCTGCGCAGCGTGGACGTGGAGCTGCTGAAGGACCTGCGGGGCGAGGCCACCGGGGCCTGAGGGGGGTTATTCCTCCTCGTCGGTGGCGAGCAGTCGCTGGGCGAACGCCGTGGCGTCGAACGGCTCGAGATCGTCGAGCTGCTCCCCCATCCCGATGAATCGAATGGGCACGTTGAGCTCGCGGCGCACGGCCGCGACGGCACCGCCGCGCGCGCTGCCGTCGAGCTTGGTGACGATGACGCCCGTTGGCAGCGCCGCCTGCATGAAGAGCTTGCCCTGTTGCAAGGCGTTCTGTCCCACCGTGCCATCGAGCACGAGCAGCGTCTCATGCGGCGCGCCGGGCACCTTGCGCGCGATGACCCGGGTGACCTTCCGCAGCTCGTCCATGAGGCCTTCCTGCGTGTGCAGGCGGCCGGCGGTGTCGATGATCACGGTGTCGGCGCCGCGACGGGCGGCCGCCTCCATCGCGTCGAACGCCACGGCGGCCGGATCGCCACCGGGCGCGCCCGAGACGCACTCGATGCCCAGGCGTTGTGCCCACACCTCGAGCTGCGCGATGGCGCCGGCCCGGTAGGTATCGGCCGCGGCCAGCAGCACCGTGCGGCCTTCGTTCTGCAGCCGTCGCGCAAGCTTGGCACAGGTGGTGGTCTTGCCG
>JBJMOZ010000318.1:0-3699 GCA_045803465.1 Gemmatimonadales bacterium
ACCGTCTCGAAACGATCGTCAAGGTGGTTGCCGGGGACGATAGCGCGACCCTCCAGCGTGTCGCCGCGCTCTATACGGCCATCGTGCCGGCCGGCGTGCATCGCGTCTCCTCCATCCGGGTCGCCGAGGCGGCCAAGGTGATCGAAAACACGCAGCGCGACCTGAACATCGCGCTGATGAACGAGCTCGCCATCATCTTCGACCGCATGGGTCTCGACACGGGGGAAGTGTTGCGCGCGGCGGGCACCAAGTGGAATTTCCTGCATTTCCGTCCGGGCCTCGTCGGCGGTCACTGCATCGGCGTCGACCCCTACTACCTCACCCACAAGGCCGAGATGATGGGCTATCACCCCGAGGTCATTCTCGCGGGCCGACGCATCAACGATGGCATGGGTAAGTTCATCGCTGAGAAGACCGTGCGCCTCATGGCGCGCACGGGCAGCCCGATAAGCGGGGCGGCGGTGAACGTGCTCGGCCTGACGTTCAAGGAAAACGTTTCTGACCTGCGCAACTCCCGCGTGCCGGACATCGTGCGCGAGCTGCGCGCCTTCGGCATCGACGTGCACGTGCACGATCCGCTCGTCAAGGCCGAAGCGGCCCGGCACGAGTACGGCTTGGACGTCCGCACCTGGGACGAACTGCCGGTCGCCGACGCCCTGGTCGTCGCGGTGGCGCATCGCGAGTTCAGCGAGGCGCCGGCGGCGCGGCTGGCGCAGAAGGTGAAGCGCGGCGGCAGCGTGGTGGACGTCAAGTCTTGCCTCGACGCCGCGGCCCTTAGTGAAGCGCGGCTCAACGTCTGGCGGCTCTAGCGCCGCTGTACCATTCGCCGCAGATGAAAAAGGTTGCTCTCATCACCGGCATCACAGGTCAGGACGGTGCCTACCTTGCCGAGCTGCTGCTCGGCAAGGGGTACCTGGTGCACGGCATCAAGCGCCGTGCCTCGCTCTTCAATACGCAGCGCATCGACCATCTCTACCAGGACCCGCACGACCCGGACCGGCGGCTGGTGTTGCACTACGGTGACATGACCGACTCGTCCAGCCTAGTGCGCATCATCGAGCAGGCGCAGCCCGACGAGATCTACAACCTCGCCGCGCAGAGCCATGTGGCCGTGTCGTTCGAGGAGCCGGAGTACACCGCCAACTCCGACGCGCTCGGCACGCTGCGCTTGCTGGAGGCGATGCGCATCCTAAAGCTTGAGAACCGCACGCGCTTCTACCAGGCGTCGACCTCGGAGCTGTACGGTAAGGTGCGCGAGACGCCCCAGACGGAGACCACGCCGTTCTACCCGCGCTCGCCTTATGGCGTGGCGAAGCTCTACGCGTACTGGATCACGGTGAACTACCGCGAGGCGTACGGCATGTACGCCTGCAACGGCATCCTCTTCAACCACGAGAGCCCGACCCGTGGCGAGACCTTCGTCACCCGCAAGGTCACCCGGGCGGTGGCGCGCATCAAGCTGGGCCTGCAGGATTGCCTCTACCTCGGCAACCTCGACGCGCTGCGCGACTGGGGGCACGCGAAGGACTACGTCGAGATGATGTGGCTCATGCTGCAGCAGGAGAAAGCCGAGGACTTCGTCATCGCCACCGGCGAGCAGCACAGCGTGCGCGAGCTGGTCGAGACCGCGGCCGGGGAGGTGGGCATCAAGGTCACGTGGAAGGGCAAGGGTCCGCAGGAGAAGGGGTACGACGCGGAAGGGCGCTGCATCGTCGCGGTCGACCCGCGCTACTTCCGGCCCACCGAGGTCGAGACCCTGCTGGGTGATCCGACCAAGGCGAAGGAGAAGCTGGGATGGGTGCCGCGCATCCGTTTCCACGAGCTGGTCGCGGAGATGATGCGCGAGGACCTGAAGGCGGCCGAGCGCGACGAGCTGGTGAAGAAGCACGGCTTCGCGGCCTACGATTACCACGAGTAGCGGTGCACAAGTGACGAAGATCTATGTAGCCGGCCACCGCGGGATGGTGGGCTCGGCGATCGCGAAGATCCTGGCGGGGCGCGGGGACACGCGGTTGGTGACGCGCACGCACGCCGAGCTCGACCTGCGCGACCAGGCGGCGGTGCGCGCGTTCTTCGCCGCCGAGCGCCCGGACGAGGTGGTGCTCGCGGCGGCGAAGGTCGGGGGCATCCTCTCCAACAACACCTTCCCCGCCGAGTTCATCTACGACAACCTGATGATCGAGGCCAACCTCATCCACGAGGCGTGGCGCGCCGGGGTGAAGAAGCTGCTCTTCCTCGGGTCGTCGTGCATCTATCCGCGCATGGCGCCCCAGCCGATGCACGAGGAGGCGCTGCTCACGGGCGCGCTCGAGGCCACCAACGAGCCCTATGCGATCGCCAAGATCGCGGGGATCAAGCTGTGCGAGTCGTACAACCGCCAGTACGGCACCGACTACCGCAGCGTCATGCCCACCAACCTCTACGGGCCGGGCGACAACTACCACGCCGAGCACAGCCACGTGATCCCCGGCCTCATCCGCCGCTTCCACGAGGCGAAGGAATCCGGCGCGCCGAGCGTGGTGATCTGGGGAACAGGCGAGCCGCGGCGCGAGTTCCTGTTCGTGGAGGACATGGCCGAGGCGAGCGTGCACGTGTTGGACCTGCCGCGCGAGGTCTACAGCGCCCACACCCAGCCGATGCTCTCGCACATCAACGTGGGCTTCGGCGAGGACATCAGCGTGCTCGAGCTCGCGCGCCTCGTGGCCGCCGTGACCGGCTTTCGCGGCACGATCGAGCGCGACCTCTCCAAGCCCGACGGCACGCCGCGCAAGCTCATGGACGTGAGCCGGCTGAGGGCACTGGGCTGGAAGCCGCGCGTGCGCCTCGAGGAAGGGCTCGCGCGCGCGTACGAGGATTTCCTCGTGAGCCGTCGCCGCTGATCGTCGCCCTGTCCGCTGCAAGCGCAGCTTCGGGAGGGGGCCCAATGTTCAGATGACACCGCGCGTCACCGTCGCCGTCCCGTCGTTCAACCAGGGGCGCTGGCTCGCCGAGGCGCTCGACTCCCTGTTCGCGCAGGGCGTTCCCGTCGAGGTATTCGTGCTCGATGCGGGATCGACCGACGGCTCCGTCGAGGTCATCCGTCGCTACGAGGATCGCCTCGCCGGCTGGCGCAGCAGCCCGGATGCCGGACAAGCCGCGGCGATCAACGAGGGCGTGGCGCGCGGCACGGCTCCCTACGTGTGCTGGCTCAACAGCGACGACGCCTGGCTCCCCGGCGGAATCTCGAAGTTGATGGCCGCGCTCGACGCCGACGCGAATGCTCCGATGGCCTACGGCCGCGTGTGGAACCACGATGTCGCGAGCGGTGAGCGGCGCCGCAACATCGAGGTGCGGGCCTTCAGCGAGTGGCTGATGGCGCGCTTCAACCTGGTCTCCCAGCCTGCCACGCTGATCCGTCGTTCGGCGTGGGATGCGGTGGGCGGCGTCGACGCAAAGCTGCAGATGGCGATGGACTACGACCTCTGGTGGCGGCTCTACCGCCACGCCGGCGTCGCCCCCCGTTTCGTCGACGACCTGGTGGCCATCAACCGCATTCACGCCGCTACGAAGACCAACACCCGCCGCCGCGAGCACTACGAGGAGGCGATCGGCGTGGTGCGCCGGCACTACGGCCGCGTGCCACTCAAGTGGTGGCTTGCATGGCCCTACGCCGTCTGGTTCAGATCAAGGGGACGTGTTCGTTAACCTGTCCCCTTGATC
>JBJMOZ010000361.1:0-4754 GCA_045803465.1 Gemmatimonadales bacterium
AGGGTATACACCACATCGTTGGCATACTCCCGCATCGAGTAGTTCACGCTGGCAGGACGGGTGGAGCGGGAGCCTTCGTAGTCCACGCCCAGTCCGCCGCCCACATCGACGTAGGTGATGTCGAACCCCATGTTCCGCAGCTCGGCGTAATAACGGCCGATCTCTTCCAGTCCTTCCTTGACGTGGCGGATGTCGGTGATCTGGCTGCCGAGGTGGAAGTGCACCAGGCGCAAAATGTCCTTGCGGCCCAGCTCCGTGAGCCGGTCGAGCAGCTTCACCAGCTCCACCGGCGCCAGCCCGAACTTGGACTTCTCGCCGCCGCTCTCCTTCCACCGGCCGAAGCCGCGGGACGCCAGCTTGATCCTCACGCCGGCCGTCGGTGTGACGCCAAGCTCCCCGGCGACCTGCAGCAGGACGTCGATCTCGCTCACCTGCTCGATGACCACGAACACCTGGTGGCCGAGCTTCTGGCCCATCAGGGCCAGGCGCATGAACTCCTCGTCCTTGTAGCCATTGCAGACGATGACGTGGTGCGTGCTCTCCTGCAGGCCCAGCACCGCCATCAGCTCCGGCTTGCTGCCACACTCCAGGCCCACGCTGTGCGGGGCGCCGAACTCGACGATCTCCTGCACCACGTGCCGCTGCTGGTTCACCTTGATCGGGTAGACCGTGGTGTACCGACCGTCGTACCCGAACTCGCCGATGGCGTGCGCGAAGTGCCCCGCCAGCGCCTCGATGCGGGAACGCAGGATGTCCGAGAATCGCAGCAGCAGCGGCAGCCCTACGCCCTGTGCGCTCAAGTCGAGCGCGAGCTGGTACAGGTCGAGTCCGCGCTTGGGGTCGCCGTCGGGGTGGACCGTGACGTGCCCGTCGGGGCTCACCCGGAAGTAGCCGAGGCCCCAGCCACGCATGTTGTAGAGCTTCTCGGCGTCCGCCGGGGAGAAGGCGGGCGCTGCGACGGTGGTGGTGATAGACGCCTCCGGACTCGAGTACGGCCCCGCCGGGCGCGGGAAGCCGGAAAAGTTACATGCGACGGTCGGCGCGGGAAACGGTTGGAGCCGGATCAACCGCTGGGGCACCGGGTAGAGCGCGACATGGCCTCACCGATCCAGGCGGCGACCGGTGCGCCGGGAGGCATCCCACCTAGCCATCAGCAGCGCTTGCGGCGATGATCCTCGGGACGGCACTCGAAGCCATTTTCGGCCCACAGCCCGGCACGCCGATCGCGCGCCGACGTCAGCGCCTCGCGGAACCGCTCGGCCATCCGGACGTTCGGGGGCACGGTGAGCGTGGCCGCGTAGCCTTCGGCGACCTGCTGCTCATTGACCAGCCGGCCATCCCGCCAGACGTAGGCCAGCAGGCGGCCGTACTGGTCGCGAGGCTGCACGTCGAATTCCAGGGTGACGACGGTGCCCGGCGGCAACCGGCGCTCGAGTGCAGCGCGGGAACGCGGCCCGAACGGCTCCTGGTCAAGCTCGGGCGCATCGATGCCGATCAGTCGGACCCTGGCGCCGTCGCGACAGCGAATGCTGTCGCCGTCGCTCACCTTTGCGACGGTGCACGACTGGGAGGCCTGGCTTGGGGCGCGGGTGGCACACGCGAGGAGCACGATGCCGGTGAGCAGGATGCGCGTGATCATGTCGGAATCTAGGCGGGCGCCGCCCGCCGCTCGCCCCGGTGGCGTGCCGGCGAGCTCTGGCCGGATCGTCGTGGAGCGCTCGACACGCCTGCCCCACACGCCCGACCAGGTGTGGAGCTGGCACGTGCGTCCGGGGGCCTTCGAGCGACTCACGCCGCCGTGGGAGCGAGCGCGGATCATCGAGCGGCCGGCCTCGCTCGACAACGGCAGCCGACTGGTCCTCGAGGTGCACATCGGTCCCGTCCCCGTACGTTGGGTGGCCGTGCACCGCGATGTGACCCCCGGCCGCGGGTTCGTCGACGAGCAGGTCGAGGGACCGTTCGCGCACTGGGTGCACGAGCACCTGTTCTCGCCGGATCGGGACGGGTGCATGGTCACCGACCGGATCACCTGCACCCCGCCACTCGGCGCCGTGGGTGGCTTCCTCGGCGGACCGTTTCTCCGCGCCAGACTCGAGCGCACGCTGCGCTACCGCCATGCCGTCCTGGGCGCCGACCTCGACCTGCACGCGCGCGCCGCCCTCGTGCCGCTGCACGTGGCGGTGACGGGCGCGAGCGGGCTCGTCGGCTCGGCGCTCGTGCCGTTCCTCACCACGGGTGGTCACCGGGTGACGCGGCTCGTGCGCCGTTCGCCGGGTGCGGGCGAGGTGCAATGGCAGCCGGATGCCGGCACCATCGACGTCGCGGCGCTCGAAGGCATCGACGCCGTGGTGCATCTCGCCGGCGAGAATATCGCCGGTGCACGTTGGACACCCGAGCGCAAGCGCGCCCTGCGCGAGAGTCGCGTCGGCCCCACGGCCCTGCTCGCGTCGGCCCTGGCGCGTCTCGCGCGGAAGCCGCGCGTGCTCGTGTCGGTGTCGGCCACCGGCTTCTACGGCTCGCGAGGCAGTGAAGTGCTGCTCGACGAGAGTGGCCCCGGCACGGATTTCCTCGCCGGGCTGGCGAGGGAGTGGGAAGACGCCGCGGCCCCGGCGGAAGCGGCGGGCATCCGGGTCGCACATCCACGCTTCGGCATCGTGCTGAGTCCGGCGGGCGGTGCGCTCGCGAAGATGCTTCCACCATTTCTCGCCGGCGCCGGAGGACCGATGGGCGGCGGCGAGCAGTGGATGAGCTGGAGCTCCATCGACGATGCCATCGGCATGCTTCATTTCGCCATCGCATCGCAGGCCTCTGGAGCGTTCAACGCGGTCGCGCCCGCACCGGTGACCAATGCGCAGTTCGCCCGCATCCTGGGGCGCGTGCTGCAGCGACCGGCCATGATACCCGTCCCGGGTGCCGCACTCCGACTGCTCTTCGGCGAAATGGCCGATGGCACCGTGCTCGCGAGCACGCGCGCCCTGCCCCGACGGCTGGAGCGCTGGGGCTATCGCTTCGTCCACACCGATCTCGAGCCCGCGCTGCGACACGTGCTCGGCCGCTGATCCCTGCGGCGATTATCTTCGCCGGATGTTTCCCAATGCCGTCGTGCTGCTCTCGGGCGGGATGGACTCGGCCACCACCGCCGCCATTGCGCGCGACCAGGGGTTCGTGGTCCACGCCCTGAGCTTTCGCTACGGCCAGCGCCACGCGATCGAGCTCGAGGCCGCGCGCCAGGTGGCCGAGGCCCTCGGCCTCGCGCGCCACGTCGTGCTCGACATCGACCTCGGGGCCTTCGGCGGGTCGGCCCTGACCGCCGACATCGCCGTGCCCAAGGACCGCCCGCTCGCGGCGATGGGCGCGGGCGTGCCGAGCACCTACGTCCCGGCGCGCAACACGATCTTCCTCGCCTTTGCCCTGGCCTTTGCCGAGACCATCAGCAGCACCGACATCTTCATCGGGGCCAACGCCATCGACTACAGCGGCTATCCCGACTGCCGGCCCGAGTTCCTCGCCGCCTTCCAGCACATGGCGCGCCTCGGCACCCGCATGGGCAGCGAAGGCGCCCCACTCACCATCCATGCGCCGCTGATCGAGCTCAGCAAGGCGGACATCGTGCGGCGAGGCCAGGCACTGGGCGTGAACTTCGCCCTCACGCGCACCTGCTACGATCCCTCGTCCGATGGCGCGGCCTGCGGCCGCTGTGATGCCTGCCAGCTGCGGCTCAAGGGATTCCGCGAGGCGGGAATCGAGGATCCGGCGCCCTACGCCATACGATCGGCTGGCACGGCCTCGTGAGCTACATCGTGAAGGAGATGTACTACACGCTGCAGGGTGAGGGTGCGCATGCGGGCCGTGCGGCCGTCTTCTGTCGTTTCGCCGGCTGCAACCTCTGGACGGGCCGCGAGCAGGACCGCGCGCAGGCCGTCTGCACCTTCTGCGACACCGATTTCGTGGGGACCGACGGACCCGGCGGTGGCAAGTTCGCCACGGCGACGGCGCTTGCCGATGCCGTCGCATCGCACTGGCCTGTGCAAGCCGGAGGTACGCGTTACGTCGTCTGTACGGGTGGGGAGCCGCTGTTGCAGATGGATGTGTCCCTGATCGAGGCCTTCCATGCACGCGGATTCGAGGTGGGCGTCGAGACCAACGGCACTCAGCCCGCGCCGGCCGGGCTCGACTGGATCTGCGTCAGCCCCAAGGCCGGCGCACCGCTCGTGCTCACCGCGGGCGATGAGCTGAAGCTCGTCTATCCGCAGCGCGAGCCCGAGGCACAGCCGGAGCGGTTCGAGCACCTCGGGTTCCGGCATTTCTTCCTGCAGCCGATGGACGGCCCGGCACGCGCGGCCAACACCGCCGCCGCCGTGGCCTACTGTCTCGCGCATCCGCGCTGGAGGATGAGCCTGCAGACGCATAAGTTGCTGGGAATTCCCTGAGGCTTCGACGCGCGGCATGCATGGCTACTCGGACCGACTCCATCACGCGTTCTCGTTCGCGGCCAAGCACTATGCGCCGCGCGCGCCGAACTCCGGCGCCGCCGAATTCATCGCGCATCCCGGCAACCTGGCGGTCATCCTCGCGCGCTACGGCGCCGACCTCGCCACCGTCGAGGCGGGCGTGCTGCACCTGGTGCTGGAGGAGTGCGGCGCGCACCGCGTCTCGCTGGAGCGGAAGATCAACGCCAAGTTCGGGCCGGTGGTGCTCGCCATCGCGCGGGACGCGGCCGAGCCACGCTACGACGACCGCGGCCAGGAGCGGCC
>JBJMOZ010000096.1:0-4534 GCA_045803465.1 Gemmatimonadales bacterium
GACCCATGACGACTGCCTGGACGCCCTCATCGCGCGTGGCATCGAGATCCTGCCGCAACTGCGTCGCGAGAGCGAGGCGGCATGAACACGCACATCGTGCCCGACGTCACCTGCCTGGGCTGCGGCTTGCTGTGCGACGACATCGCAATTGCGCTGGAGCAGGGGCGCATCGGCGGCATGGCGCCGCACTGTGCGCTGGGCCGCACGTGGTTCGGTGATGGGCAGGTGCCGGCGAAGATCCTGGTCAAGGGCGTGGCCGCCTCGTTCGATGCCGCGCTCGCCGAGGCCGTCGCGCAGCTGCGTCCCGCGGAGGGACGCGCGCTGGTGGTCATCGGGCCCGACCTCGCGACGAGCGCGGTGCGCGCCGGCATCGCGATCGCCGATCGGCTGCGGGCCACGGTGGATACGGCCACCTCGGTGGGCGCAGGCGAGGGCATTCTCGCCGGACAACGCCGTGGACGCACCTCGTCCACCCTCGGCGAGGTGAAGAACCGCGCCGATCTGGTGCTGTTCTGGGGCGTCGATCCGACGGCGACCCACCCGCGCTTCCTGGAGCGCTTCGTGGCGGTGGACGGCACGCACGTGTCGGCCGAGCGCGCGGTGATGTCGGTGCAGATTGGTGAATCCGGCGGGCCGACGTCGCCGACGATCAGCCTCGGCGAGAAGGAGGAGGCCTCCGCCCTCGCCGTGCTCCGCGCCCTGGTGCTGGGCAAACTGTCGGCATCCCTGCCGGAGCATGCGGAATTCGCCGATCTGGCGGCACGACTCTCCGCCGCGCGCTACGTGGCCATCGTGGGGTCCGGCGAGGGGAGGGACGCACGACGGTCGGCGCTCCGGGCGGAGGGTCTCATCGCGCTGGCACAGGCGCTCAACGGGCCGACGCGCTGCACGCTCATCTCGCTGCGGGACGGCGGCAACCGCAACGGGATCGAGTCGGCGCTGAGCTGGCAGGCGGGCTATCCGTTCGCCGTGTCGTATGCTACCGGCGTCCCGCTCTACGACCCGGGCGAGCGCGGCCTCCATCAGCTGTGGCGAACCGACGCGGCACTCCTGCTCGGCGACTGGCGGGGACTCGACGACGGTACACTGGCGGCCCTCGCGGGGGTGCCCACGGTGGTGCTGGGTCCGCGCGCGAGCGAAGCGCCGTTCGCACCGGCGGTGGCGATCGACACCGGTGTGGCGGGCATTCACGAGGGTGGCGTGGCGTACCGCCTCGACGACGTGCCGCTGCCGCTCACCCCGGTCGTGGACGGCGCGCGCACGGCGGCGATGACGATCACGGCGCTCGCCGAGGCCCTCGGGCCGCGTGGCACGGGAACGTGAGATGAGCAAGGGCTCGCAGCTTCGCATACGCGGCGGCGCCGTGCACGATCCCGTCAACGGCCTCGACGGTGCGGTGCAGGACATCTGCATCCTGGATGGGCGCATCGTCGCCGCCCTGCCCGACGACGCGCCGGCGCTCGAGGCAGGCGGCATGATCGTGATGGCGGGCGGCGTGGACATCCACTCGCACATCGCGAGCTCGAGCTGCAACCACACGCGCCGTCTCCTGCCGGAGGAACGCGTCCCCGCGCCCCGACCCGCGGCTGTCGCCGGTGCGCGCTCGGGCAGCATGGCGAGCGTGCCGAGCACCTTCACCACCGGCTACCGCTACGCGGGGCTCGGCTACACCACGGTGTTCGACGCAGCCGTGGCGCCCCTCATGGCGCGCCACACGCATCACGAGATGGACGACACGCCGTGCATCGACGCGGGCTTCTTCGCGTTGATGGGCAACGACGAGTACCTGCTCCGGCTCGTGGACCAGGGGGAGCGCGGCCGCGCCAGGGACTACATGGCGTGGCTCCTTGGCGCGGTGGGGGGCTACGCGGTCAAGATCGTGAATCCGGGCGGTGTGGAGGCGTGGAAGACGCCCCAGCGAAACCTCACGGGGCTCGATCAGGCGCTGGGGTCGAGCCGCGTGACGCCACGCGCCATCCTCGAGACACTGGCCGACGCCGCCAATGGGCTCGGGCTGCCACACCCGGTGCACATCCACTGCAACAACCTGGGCCTGCCCGGCAACGCGAAGACCACGCTCGAGAGCATGCAGGCGCTCGAGGGCCGGCGCGCGCACTTCACGCATCTGCAGTTCCACTGTTATGGCGAAGGCGGCGGGTGGAAGTCGGCGGCACGCGAGCTGATCGCGCACGTCAACGCGCATCCCGAGACGAGCGTGGATGTGGGCCAGGTCATGTTCGGGCCGGCCGTGAGCATCACGGCCGATGGGCCGGTGGGCTTCCTGCTGCATGGCACGAGCGGCAGGAAGTGGGTCAACATCGATGTCGAGCTCGAGACCGGCTGCGGCATCGGACCGCTCATGTACAAGGACAAGGCCGCCGTCGCGGCGCTGCAGTGGGCCATCGGCCTCGAGCTCTTTCTCCTTGCCGACGATCCGTGGCGCGTGGTGCTCTCCACCGACCACCCCAACGGAGCGTCGTTCATGGCGTATCCGCAGGTGATCGAGCTGCTGATGAGCCGCGAGCGCCGCGACGCGGCGCTTGCGCAGGTGAACCAGAAGCTGCTCGCCGGCAGTGCGCTGCTCGACGGGCTCGCGCGCGAATACACGCTCAACGAGATCGCGATCATCACTCGTGCCGGCCCCGCGCGGCTCCTGGGGCTCCGCCATAAGGGTCATCTCGGCGTCGGCGCCGATGCGGACGTGACGATCTACGATCGCGATCCGCACCTGGCGCAGATGTTCTCGGCGCCCCGCTACGTCTTCAAGCGCGGCGAGCTGGTGGTCGAGGAGGGGCACCTGCGCCATGCGCCGGTGGGCCGGCGGCTCTACCTCCGACCCGGCTTCGACGATGCGGTGCTTCGCGACGTGAAGCGGCACTTCGACCAGTGGGGCACCGTGCGCTTCGACCACTATGGCGTGCGGGACCTTCCCGGCGCCCCGCTCGAGGTGGGCTGACGTGGAGATTCGCGGCGTCCTGATCGAGGAGACCTTCGCCGAGGCGTTCACGATGCGCGCGGCGCGGGTGATCATCACGGCACGCTCCCCGCGCTGGGCGCGCGAGTCGGCGCTCAAGCTCACGGGATTCGCCACCTCGGTGATCGGCTGCAAGTGCGAGGCGGGCATCGAGCGCGAGCTCGCTCCCGAGGAGACGCCCGACGGCCGGCCCGGCATCAGCGTGCTGCTCATGGTGATGGCGAAGGACGAACTGTCCAAGCGCCTCATCGAACGCATCGGGCAGACGGTGCTCACCTGCCCCACCACCGCGGCGTTCGACGGCCTGCCGCAGGCGGCCGACCGCGTCCCCGTCGGCAGTGCCCTCAAGTTCTTCGGCGATGGCTTCCAGTCGAGCAAGGTCATCGGCGGGCTGCGCTACTGGCGCGTGCCGGTGATGGAAGGCGAGTTCACCGTGCAGGAGACCTTCGGCATGGTGAAGTGCGTCGGTGGGGGCAACTTCCTCATCCTCGCGCGCGACGCCGACACGGCCCTGGCCGCCGCCGAGGCGGCCGTGGACCGCATGCAGGGCATGCCCGGCATCATCATGCCGTTCCCCGGCGGCGTGGTGCGCAGCGGCAGCAAGGTGGGCAGCCGCACGTCGAAGACGATGATCGCCTCCACCAACGACGCCTTCTGCCCGACGCTTCGCGCCGTCACGACGAGCGCGTTGCCGGTGGACGTGAACTCCGTGCTCGAGATCGTCATCAACGGCCTCGACGCGCCATCGATCGCCGCCGCCATGCAAGCGGGCATCGATGCCGCGTGCCGTGAGGGCGTGGTGTCGATCAGTGCCGGCAATTACGGCGGCAAGCTCGGGCCGCACCATTTCCACCTGCGGAAGATCATGGGAGGGGATGCGTGAGCGGCATTCACATGCGGCTCAAGTCGGAGCTGCGCGACGCGCTCGACCTCGCCGGTGCCATCGCTCCGGGATGGACGTCGCTCGGCGCCGACGACCTCGCTCGCCGCCTGGTGCGCAGCCCGCGACTCGGCGACGTGGCAGTAGGTGAACTCTTCACCGTCTCCGGCACCGCCGACGGTACCCTCCGCCTCGAGGGCGACCTTCGGCGCGCCGAACGGCTGGGCGCAGGGCTCGCGGAAGGCACGCTCATCGTCGATGGCGACGTGGGCCGCGAGGCCGGAGCCCTGATGGCGGGCGGGCGGTTCGAGATCCTCGGCAGCGCAGGCGACGGCGTCGGGCTCGCCATGGCGGGCGGCGTGCTGGTGGTGCGGGGCACCGCGGGTGCCGGTGCCGGCGCAGCCGCCGCCGGCGCGAAGCGCGGCATGACCGGCGGCGAGCTCATCGTCCACGGCGATGCCGGCGACGAGGCCGGCGCACGAATGCGCCGTGGGCTCGTGGCGATCGCCGGTCGTGCGGGCCGGGCGGCGGGACTCTCGATGATCGCCGGCACCGTGGTGGCCTCCGCATTCGGGCCCGACGCGGGACTCTTCTCCAAGCGCGGCACGCTGGTCGCGCTCGGCCCGGTCACGCCCACGCCCAGCTACCGCCTGGCCTGCACGACGCAGCCGGTGGCGCTT
>JBJMOZ010000132.1:0-8238 GCA_045803465.1 Gemmatimonadales bacterium
ACGCCGTACGAGTCGATCATTTCGTACAACAACTACTACGAGTTCGGCACCGACAAGTCGGATCCGCAGGCCAACGCGGGTGCGCTGCGGACGTCGCCCTGGACGGTGGCGGTCGAGGGCGAAGTGAAGCGACCCGCCTCCTACGCACTCGACGACCTGCTCAAGGGCTTCACGCCGGTCGAGCGAGTCTATCGTCATCGCTGCGTCGAGGGCTGGTCGATGGTCGTGCCATGGATGGGCGTGCCGCTCGGCGACCTGATCAGGCGGCTCGAGCCCAGCTCCCGCGCGAAATTCGTCGAGTTCACCACGCTGCGTGACCCGAAGCAGATGCCCGGCCAGCGCTACGACCTCCTGCCGTGGCCGTACGTCGAGGCGTTGCGGATGGATGAGGCGCTGCATCCGCTGACGCTGCTCGTGACGGGCGTGTACGGGAAGCCGGTGCCCAACCAGAACGGTGCGCCGATCCGGCTCGTGGTGCCGTGGAAATACGGGTTCAAGGGGGGCAAGTCGATCGTGAAGCTCCGCTTCACCGAGCAGATGCCTCGGACCACCTGGAACGTGGTCCTCCCCGACGAATACGGCTTCTACGCCAACGTGAATCCGACCGTGGACCATCCACGCTGGAGCCAGGCCAAGGAGCGACGCCTTGGCGAGCTGTTCAAGCGGCCCACGCTCATGTTCAACGGCTACGGCGATCAGGTGGCCTCGCTCTACGCCGGCATGGACCTGCGGAGCAACTTCTGAGCAGCGCGGGCGAACAGCAGGCCATCCGGGTCCTGCGCGTGACGACGTTCTTGGGCGCAGCCTTCCCCTTGGCATGGCTCGTCCGCGGCATCGTCACCGGCGACCTCGGTCCGGAGCCGGTCGACACCATCCAGCACTGGACGGGCCTGCCGGCGCTGAGCTTCCTGTGGCTCTCGCTGGCGGTGTCGCCGATGCGGCGGGTGTGGGGCCTGAACGGGCTGGTCCGGCTCCGCCGGCCGCTCGGACTTGCCGCCTACGGGTACGCCGTCCTGCACCTGCTTTCCTACCTCGTGTTCGATCAGGAACTGTCGGCGGCGGAAATCGTGAAGGACATCGCCGAGCATCCCTGGGTGCTCGTGGGGTTCTCCGCATTCCTCCTGCTGACCCCGTTGGCGCTCACCTCCACGCAGGGCTGGATTCGGCGCCTGGGAGGCCGGCGCTGGCAGCAACTGCACCGACTCGTGTATCCTGCGGCCATCCTGGCCTCCCTACACTTCCTGTGGCTCGTCAAACGCGACGTGACGCTGCCCGTCGCCTATCTCGTGGTGCTTGCGCTGCTCCTCGGCTCGCGGCTGCTCCTGCTCCGCAACCGCGGGGCCGCGCCGCGCGCCTCCACCGCTCGTTCCTGACCGCGCCATGAGCAGCCTCGAGATCGCCGGCACCCCGGTGTGGCGCCCGCACGTGCTGCCGCACCTCGAAGGGGAGGACGAAGCGCCCGAAATCCTGCGGCTCGAGGGCCTCTCGGTGGAGGCCCTCGGCGGCGGGCGCGAAGTGCTGGTGGCCCTGCCGCCCGCGGCGATGCGACCGGGTCGGCGCTTTCCCGTGGTCTACATGCACGACGGGCAGAACCTCTTCGATCCTGACACCGCATTCGCGGGCGACTGGGGCGTGGGCGGCACCCTGGCGCACTACGCGCGAATGGGCCGCTACGCGATCGTGGTGGCGGTCTACAACGGGCGCGAGCGGCGCATCGACGAGTATGCGCCGTTCGCCGACCTGCTGCGCGGCGGCGGTGGCGGGGACACGTATCTCGAGTTTCTCGCGAGCGGTCTGAAGCCGCTCGTCGATCGGACATTTCCCACGCTGCCGGGGCGGGAATTCACGGTCATGGCGGGCAGTTCGATGGGCGGCCTGCTCAGTCTCTACGCCCATTTCCGGCGGCCCGACGTCTTCGGCGCCTCGGGCGTGCTGAGTCCTTCCCTCTGGTTCGCCGACGGTGCGATCTACGACTACATTAGCGAGGCGCCGGCCGTGGGTGGCCGGCTCTATCTCGACGTCGGGACCGATGAGGGCGACGACGAGCTCGCCGATGCGCGCCGGCTGCGCGACCTGCTGCTCCAGCGGGGTTACCGGATCGACATGAACCTGCGCTACGTCGAGGACGAGGGCGCCAACCACAACGAGTCGTGGTGGGGGCCGCGCCTGCGCGCGGCGCTGCCGTTCCTCCTGGGGAGTTGACCGCCGTGCGGCACGAGCACCAGCAGTGGCACAGCCCGCATCTCGACCGCGACATGCACGTCGAGGTGTTCGGGCATGCCGGGGCGCGCGTCATCGTGTTCCCGACCACGATGGGCACGCACCGCGAGTGGCCCGATCGCCACATGCACGAGGTGCTCGCCGACCACCTCGAGCAGGGCTGGGTGCAGATGTTCTGCATCGGGCAGGTGCACGACGACAGCTGGTACGGGAAGCATCTGCATCCGGGCGCCCGCGCCTTCATGCATCTCAGGTACGACGCGTACGTCTACCACGAGGTGCTGCCGTTCAGCGCGTCGCGAAACGCCAACCCGTTCGTCGTCACGACCGGGGCGAGCTTCGGCGCGTACCACGCCGTGAACTTCGGGCTGCGGCATCCGGAGGCGGTGCAGCGCATCCTGGGCATGAGCGGCATGTACGACATCCGCCACATGACCGGCGGCTACACCGACCAGAACGTCTATGCGTGCAATCCGGTCGAGTTCATCCCGAACGAGTGGGAGCAGGATCGCCTGTCGGCGATGCAGCGGCAGGACATCATCCTCGCCATCGGCCGCGACGACCCGTCCTATCGGGACAATGTCGCCTTCTCGGGCATGCTGTGGGACAAGGGCATCGGCAATGCGCTGCGCGTCTGGGACGGGCACGCGCACGACTGGCCCTGCTGGGAGAAGATGGTGCGGATGTACCTGGGCGGCCATGACTAGGCTGCCCCATACCGGAGCGTCGCATGTCGACTGAGCCGCTGAAGATCGGCCTCATGGTGGGCCGCGAATGGTCGTTCCCGCCGGCGTTCATCGAGGAGGTGAACGGCCGCAACGCGGGCGTGGTGGCGGAGTACGTGCGCATCGGGGCGCCGCGCATGAACGATCCCGCGTGCTACCGGGTCGTCGTCGACCGCATCTCGCACGAGGTGCCGATGTACCGCACGTGGCTCAAGCAGGCCGCGCTGCAGGGCAGCATCGTGATCAACAATCCGTTCATGTGGACGGCCGACGACAAGTTCTTCGGCGCGGCCCTCGCCGAGTCGGTGGGCGTCGCGAGCCCGAAGACGGTGGTGCTGCCCAACAAGAGCTACATCCCGGGCATCAAGCACGACGAGAGCCTGCGCAACCTCGAGTTCCCGCTCGACTGGCAGGACATCGTCGAGCACGTCGGGCTGCCCTGCGTGCTCAAGGACGCGCATGGCGGCGGCTGGCGCGACGTGTACATCTGCCGGACCATCGACGAGCTGATCCGCAACTACGACCAGTCGGGACTCCTCACGATGATCGTGCAGGAATTCATCCATTGGGACCAGTTCGTGCGCTGCCTCTGCCTGGGCCAGGAAAACGTGCTGCCCATGAAGTACGACCCGCGCGAGCGGAAGTACATCGTGGACCACGGGCACCTCTCGCCCGAGCTCGGGGCCCGCATCGTCGGCGACGCGCAGAAGCTCTGCCGGGCCCTCGGCTACGACATGAACTCGCTCGAGTTCGCCGTGAGGGATGGCGTGCCGTATGCCATCGACTTCATGAATCCCGCGCCCGACATGGACATCTACTCCCTGACGCCCGACTACTTCCGTTGGGCGGTGCAGGGCATGGCCGACATGACGATCCGGCTCGCGAAGGAGCCTCCGGCCCCCGCCGAGCGCCGGTGGAACCACTTCCTCGCGGGACGAGTCGGGCGGTGACCCTGCGAGCCGAGCTCGAGCGGGCCATCGGCGACTACCACGACGGTCTCACGCCCGATCTGGCGGCGGAGTCCGCGGGCTGGATGGCGGAGCGGCTCACGCACCGCGGGCTGCGGTTCGGCGAGCGGCCGCTCTGCACCACGATCCGGCCGCGATTCCTGGTGCCGGGCACGTACGCGCGGATCCGCTCCGCGGGCTCGGCGCTCGCCCGCGCCTTCTCGCGCGCGCATCAGGCCGCGATGGCGCGGCCCGACGTGCTGGCGCAGTTCCACCTCGCCGACTGGGAGCACACGCTCCTCGGCGACGAGGACGGCCAGCCATGGCCCAGCCCGCTGAGCCGCTACGACGCCTTCTTCACGGCCGACGGCGAGGGCCTCAAGTTCACCGAGAACAACGCCGAGACGCCGGCCGGCTCGGCCTACGGCGACGTGCTGAGCGAGCTCTTTCTGGCGCTGCCGGGCATGGCGCCGTTTCTCGCGGCCTACGAAGTCCGCCCGCTCCCGAGCCGGCCGCCGCTGCTGCACACCATGATGGCGGCGTATCGTGCGGCCACCGGGCGGCGCGAACGGCCGGTGATCGGCATCATCGACTGGCGCGACGTCCCGACGCAGAGCGAGTTCCGCGAGATGGCCATGTGGCTCGGCACGATGGGCTTCACCGTCGTGATCGCCGATCCCCGCGAGCTCGAGTACTCCGGCGGGAAGCTGCGCGCGGGGCCCACCGTCATCGATCTGGTGTACAAGCGCATTCTCATCGCCGAGCTGGTGGGACGGGAGGGGCTGCAGTCCCCGCTGGTGCGCGCCGTGCGCGAACGCGCCGCGGTCATGGTGAACCCCTTCCGCTGCAAGGTGCTCCACAAGAAGGCGAGCCTCGCGGTGCTGAGCGACGAGCGCAACGCGGACCTCTTCGACGCCGACATGCGCGAGACGATCACGAAGCACGTGCCGTGGACGCGTGTGGTGGAGGAGCGCCGTACCGCGATCGACGGCGTGGAGGTGGACCTGCTCCCGTTCCTCGCGCACCGGCGCGACCGCTTCGTGCTCAAGCCCAACGACGACTACGGCGGTTCCGGCATCGTGCTCGGGTGGGAAGTGTCCGATTCGGAGTGGACGGCCGCGTTGCGCCGTGCCCTGGAGGCACCGCACATCGTGCAGGAGCGCATCCACCTGCCCGAGGAGGCATTTCCCACGTGGGTGGATGGCCGCCTCGACATCAGCGACCGCATCGTCGACACGGCGCCGTACGTCTTTGGCGGCGGTTGGGTGGACGGCTGCCTGAGCCGCATCTCGACGGCAGCGCTGGTCAACGTCACCGCGGGCGGCGGCAGCACCGTCCCGACCTTCGTCGTCTCGCCGCGCTGACCTCGACTCTCGACTCGGATCCCCGACCCATGAAGCCGCCCAGCCTGACCATCGGCATCGAAGAGGAATACCAGATCATCGACCCCGAGTCGCGCGAGCTCCGGTCGTACATCACCGAGATCCTCAAGGAGGACGCGATCATCCTCGGCGAGGTGAAGCCCGAGCTGCACCAGTCGATGGTGGAAGTAGGCACCAGGGTATGCCGCACGCCGGCGGAAGTACGCGAGGAGATCGTGCGGCTGCGTCGGCTCGTCATGGGCCTTGCCGCCAAGAAGGGGCTCTGCATCGCGGCCGCGGGCAGCCATCCGTTCTCCTCATGGATGACGCAGGAGATCACGCCGCTCGAGCGCTACATGGGCGTGCGCGAGGACCTGCAGGAGCTCGCCCAGCGGCTGCTCATCTTCGGCACGCACGTGCACATCGGCATCGAGGACCGCGAATTCCTCATCGACTGCATGAATGCCTGCCGCTACCTGCTGCCGCACGTGCTGGCGCTCTCCACCAGCTCCCCGTTCTGGATGGGTCGCAACACCGGGCTCCGGTCGTACCGGAGCGTGGTCTTCCGCAACTTCCCCCGCACCGGGTTGCCGCCGAAGCTCGAGTCCTGGCATGACTTCGAGAACTTCGTCAAGGTCATGATGGGCACGGGCTCGATCCCGAACGCCTCGAAGCTCTGGTGGGACGTGCGGCCGAGCTGGTCGTATCCCACGCTCGAGTTCCGGATCTGCGACGTGTGCACGCGAGTCGACGAGGCGGTGTGCATCGGCGCCATCTTCCAGGCCATCGTGGCGAAGCTGTACAAGCTCCGGCGGGACAACATGACGTTCCGCGAGTACGGCAGGGCACTGATCGAGGAGAACAAGTGGCGGGCCATCCGCTACGGCCTCGACGGCAAGATGATCGATTTCGGCAAGCAGATCGAGCTCCCGGCGAAGGACCTCATTCGCGAGCTCATCACCTGGTTCATCGACGACGTGCTGGACGAGCTGGGCTCGCGGAAGGAAGTGGAGTACGCCTTCCGCATCCTCGACGAGGGCACCAGCGCCGACCGCCAGCTCGCCACCTATGCGCGCACCGGCGACATCCGTGACGTCGTCGACCAACTGGTCCGTGAGACCGCGGAAGGGGTAGTCTAGGGCATGCGTGACCGCCGGCCATTGATCGGAATCACCACGCAGTCGCTGCACTCCATCGACGGGATTCCCGCCGACCTGCCGACCTCGTGGATGATGAACCAGCGCTATCTCCACGCCGTGGTGGCGCATGGCGGCCTGCCCGTCATGATCCCCCTGCTCGCGCACGACGACCAGACGCTGCGCGCGCTGTTCGACCGGCTCGATGGCGTGCTCGTGCCGGGTGGCGTGGACCTCGACCCCTCCGCGTTCGGCGAGCAGCGGCATCCGCTCTGCGGCCGCGTGGATCCCGATCGCGACCACGTCGAGCTGGCCCTGACCCGCTGGGCCATCGAGGACCACAAGCCGCTCTTCGGCCTCTGCCGTGGGCTGCAGGTCATCAACGTGGCCCTCGGCGGCACGCTGTACCAGGACATCCAGGCCCAGCGGCCCAACTCGATCAAGCACGACTTCTTCCCGAACGCCGGCTTCGCGCGCGACTACCTCGCCCACGACGTGGAACTCGCCGCCGGTTCGCGGCTCCGCGACCTCCTCGGCGGCGCCACGCTGCCGGTGAACAGCATGCACCACCAGGCCATCAAGGACCTGGCCCGGGGCCTCGTGGTGAGCGCGGTGGCGCCCGACGGGCTCGTCGAGGCGGTCGAGCTCGATTCGGGGAGCCAGTTCCTCATCGGCGTGCAGTGGCACCCCGAGTCCATCGAGTTCGTCGATCCCGCCTGCCGGCACCTCTTCGCCGGGTTCATCCACGCTGCCGGCCGCCGCCATGGGGTGGCTGCCTGAGCGCGCCGCCCGGTCGTTCCAGGCGCCCCGGGGAATCTTGGTGAATCCCGACGGCGTCGTTATCGTATGTTCCTCATGATTGCACGGATGCGCTCGGTTCTCCGCCACCTCGCCGTGCCCATGGTGCTCCTCGCGCCCGGGCTCGGCGGGTCGTGGCTGCAGGAGCGCCATCCGTGTCCCACGCGGCACGCACCCGCTGCGCAGGAAGCCACTTCCGGCGATCACCATGCGTCGCACGGGGCCGGGCATCACGGGCAACCTGACGCTCCTGCCGACCAGGGCTCGGGTTGCACCTGCGTCGGCACCTGCGGTCAGTCGTTCGCGCGTGCCGTCCCGGGCCCGCTCCGCCCCCTCGTTGTCGCCGTCATCGAGACGCACATCGCGCCGCCGGTGCCGGCACCCTGGCTTCCCGTCAGCCAGCCTTCCGACTTCCTCCCGCTCTCCAACGCTCCCCCGCGCGGCTGAGCCGCGCGCCCTGCGCGCCTGAAGACATCCGTCGTCGGGGCCCAGCGGCCACCGGCGTCGATTCGGGTCAATCCCGCTTCGCGCGGGTTCCAGGGGGAGTAGTCACAATGTGGTACAGTCGCAGGTTCCGCCTCGCGGGACTGGTCATCGCGCTGCTCGCGGGCAGCGCCTCGATGGCGCACGCCCAGGGGGCGGAAGTCCGGGGCCGCGTCACGGAAGCGGGCACGTCGGCACCGGTGGCGGATGCCGAGGTCCTGGTCTCCGCGCGAGGTCTCAAGGTCACCACCGCGGCCGACGGCCAATTCGAACTGACCGGCCTCGAGGCGGGCACGTTCGAGGTGCTGGTCCGTCGGCTCGGTTTCGCGCCGGCGGTGCGCCGGGTCACGCTCGCCGCTGGTCAGCGACTGGAGCTGGCCGTGGTCCTCTCGCCAGCGGTCACGCAACTCGATCCCGTCGTGGTCACCGCCACGCGGGACGAGCGGAGCCTGGCCGACGTGCCCGCCGCCGTGTCCGTGGCCGACAGCACCGTCATCAAGGCCGGCCGTACGGCCGGCCTGCACGAGGTGCTGCGCTACACGCCCGGTGTACAGGCCACCTCGCGCTA
>JBJMOZ010000163.1:0-2693 GCA_045803465.1 Gemmatimonadales bacterium
GTCGTGCACCTGCTGGTCGTAGGTGACGGACGCGACCATCACGCCGGTGAATCCACCGATGAGGAAGGTGGCGATGAACGCGAGGACGTACAAGAGCGGCACCCGCCACTGCGGCCGGCCGGACCAGATCGTGGCGATCCAGCAGAAGATCTGCACCCCGGTCGGCACGGCGATGGCGCCGCTGGAGAGCGCGAACAACGCGTTGGCCCCCTCCGGCAGCCCGGCCGCGAACATATGGTGTACCCAGAGCGCGAACGAGAGGAACCCGACCGCGATCATCGAGATGATCACGGCTCGCCGTCCGAAGACCGGCCGGCGCACCATCGCGGGCAGGATCGCCGAGATCATCCCGAGCGCGGGGATGAAGATGATGTAGACCTCGGGGTGCCCGAAGAACCAATAGAGGTGCTGCCACAGGATGGCGCTGCCACCCTCGGCGGGATTGAAGAAGTGCGTGTCGATGAGGCGGTCCATGGCGAGCATCTGGCTCGCGGTGGCCACCACCGGCATCGCGAAGATCACCATGAACGACATGATGAGCATCGCCCAGACGAAGAGCGGCAGCCGGCGGAACGTCATGCCCGGCGCCCGCTGCTTGAAGACGGTCACGATGATCTCGACGGCGCTCACCAGGGCGGCGATCTCGGTGAACGTGATCATCTGCGCCCAGATGTCCACGCGCTTCCCGGGCGAGAACTCGGGCCCGGCGAGCGGCACGTAGCTGAACCAGCCGGTGTCGGGTCCCGTGTTGGTGAAGAGCCCGATGTACAGCAGCACCCCGCCGAAGAGGTAGACCCAGTAGCCGTAGTTGTTGAGCCGCGGGAAGGCGACGTTCCGCGTGCCGATCATCAGCGGCACCAGATAGAGACCCATCGCCTCCATCACCGGCACGGCGAAGAGGAACATCATCGTCGTGCCGTGCGTGGTGAAGAACTGGTTGTAGAGGTCCGGCGAGAGGAACCGGTTCTCGGGTCGCGCGAGCTGGATGCGCATCAGCAGGGCGAGGGAGCCGGCGAGCAGGAAGAACACGAACGCCGTCACCACGTAGCGGAGTGCCACCACCTTGTGGTCGACGCTCGCCACCCAGCCCCAGAAGCCGCGCGGCGTCTCCCACGTGCGCTTGAGCTCGAGCAGCTCGCGCGGCAGCAGCGCCGGGGCGGTCACTCGAGTCCTCCGAGGTACGCGAGCAGCGCCTCCAGCTCGTCGCCCGACATCGGGTTGGGCGGCATTTTCGTGCCCGGCTTCTGGCGGCCCGGATCGATGATCCAGCCGGCGAGGTGACCCTTGGTGTTGGGCAGCGTGCCGGCCGCGAGTGAGCTGCGACTCGCGACATGCGTGAGGTCGGGCCCGCGGGTGCCGTAGGCGCGCACGCCCTGGATGTTGTGACACATCGGGCAGGACTTGCCGAGGAACACCTGCTGCCCGCGGGCGCGGAGCGCATCCGACGGCGGCCGGGCCGGTGTCCGTTGGGCCGCCACCCATGAGTCGAAGGCGTCGGGGCTCTCCACCACGACATCGAACGCCATGTGCGCGTGCTGGTGGCCGCAGAATTCAGCGCACTGCGCGCGGAAGGTGCCCGGCTCGCTCGGCGTGAACGCGAGTGTGTTCACCTTGCCGGGCACGAGATCCTTCTTGCCATGGAGCGCCGGCACCCAGAAGCTGTGGATGACATCCTCGGAGCGCAGCGTGAAGAGCACGGGACGACCCGCCGGCAGGTGCAGCTCGTTCGCCGTGATGAAGGTCTGCGACGGTACGCTGTCCTTGTAGCGCATCTCCCACCACCACTGGCGCGCCGTCACCTCGATCTCGAGCGGTCGCACCCGCGACGTCGGCGTGACGCGCGCCTCGACGGCCCACGTACCTCCGACGTACGCGGCGAGGAGGACGGCCGTGAGGATCGTGGCATTGCGCACGTGGCGGCCGAGCCGCCCCTCGTCCTGATCGGCGGGGGCGACATCCGGAGTCTCGGGCAGCACCGTCCGGCGACGGCGCACGAGCGCCGCCACGAGCACGGCGTTCACGACCAGGTAGGTGACGAGCGCGATCGCGAAGTACGTCGTACCGAGGGTGAAGATCTGGCTCGACTCGGCACCGTGCGGGTTGAGCGGGCTCTGCGGTGCGCTACATGCCGTGATGAGCAGTCCGGTCACCAATACTCGTCGAGGACTCACTGGGGCCTCGGCGGTGCGGCGTCCTCGACCGGCTTTGGCAATTCCCGGCCCTCGGACTTCTTGGCCTGCATGTCGTCGTTGCGTCCGGGACGGGCGGCCTTCGAGGGCAGGCCGCTCATCGAGCGCACGTAGGCCACGAGCTTCCACACGTCGTCGTCGGTGAGCCGGCCGCCGAACGAGGGCATGCCGTTTGGTCGCCCCTCGACGATCGTCGCGTAGATGTTGGCCGGTGCGCCGCCGTATATCCATGCCTGGTCCATCAGCGGCGGTCCGATGCCACCCCCTCCCTGCGCATGGCAGCCGCTGCAGTTCATCCAGTCGAAGAGTCGCTTGCCCTCCGAGATCGCGTAGGCATTCTCCTCGTACGGCGACACGCTGTCGGTGCCCTCCGGCCCGGGGGGGATGCTGTCGGGCAGCACGCCCGAGGGGCCCGGCACCAGATCGCTCACGCGGATGGCGGGCACGGTCGACGCCCCACTGGGCGGCGTGCGCAATTCCCGATGCTCGCGCTCGCACGCCGAG
>JBJMOZ010000178.1:0-4518 GCA_045803465.1 Gemmatimonadales bacterium
CCGACTTCGGCGCGTTCATCGACCTGGGCGGCATGGACGGCCTGCTCCACATCACCGACATGTCGTGGGGCCGCGTCGGCCACCCGACCGAGGTGGTGTCGATCGGCGCCGAGCTCGAGGTCAAGGTCCTGGACATCGACTGGGAGCGCGAGCGCCTGTCGCTGGGCCTCAAGCAGCTCCAAGAGTACCCCTGGAAGGACGTGGAGAAGAAGTACCCCGTGGGCGCCCGCGTCCGCGGCAAGGTGGTCTCCATCACCAACTACGGTGCCTTCGTGGAGCTGGAGAAGGGCGTCGAGGGCCTGGTCCACATCAGCGAGATGAGCTGGACGCGCAACGTCCGGCACCCGTCCAAGATCGTGTCGCTGGGCGACGAGATCGAGGCCGTGATCCTGAAGGTGGACCCCGAGGGCGAGAAGATCTCCCTGGGGATGAAGCAGATCGAGGAAGACCCGTGGCACGCCCTGCCGGTGAAGTACCCGGTGGGCACCCGCCTCACGGGCAAGGTGCGCAACCTGACCTCGTTCGGCGCCTTCGTCGAGATCGAGCCCGGCATCGACGGGCTCATCCACATCTCCGACATGAGCTGGACCAAGCGGGTGCAGCACCCGTCCGAGGTGGTGAAGAAGGGCGCCGGGGTGGACGTGATCATCCTGACCATCGACGCCGAGAACAAGCGGATCTCGCTGGGCCTCAAGCAGGCGCAGGAGGATCCGTGGCTTCGCATCGGCGAGACGTACCCGATCGGCCTCGAGCTGCGCGGCACCGCCACGCGCCTGATGGACAAGGGTGTCGTGGTCGATGTCGGCAACGACATCGAGGGCTTCGTCCCGATGTCGCAGCTCGGCGTGGCCAACATCGAAAACCCGGGCGACGCGGTGAAGGAAGGCCAGCCCGTCGACCTGAAGGTGCTCGAGGTGGACCCGATCCATCTCCGCATAGTGCTCGCGGTGATCGGCTACCCGGACATCCCGTTCACGCCGCTGCCGCCGTCGCCGCTGCCTCCCTCGGACGACGAGTCCGAGGCCGAAGCCGCCGCGGAGTAGTTCACGGCGCATGCCATGCATGAAGGGCGGGGATCGACATGATCCCCGCCCTTCATGCATTCGGGCCGCGGGCTGGCGTTACGCTGCCGCGTCCACGTGTTCGGCGCCGATTGCGCGCTCCACGGACGTGAACCGGAACTGCGCCATCAGATGCTCCACCCGCGCCAGCATTCGATGCGTCCCGCCGTAATGCCGCAGGCGCGAGACGGGTGAGACGCCCGGGAGCACCGGCTGGCCCGCATCGATCTCCCAAGGATGCATGTAGAAGACCCCCGGTACGCGCCGCTGGGCGCACTCCCGGAAGGCGCGCTCCACCAGCCCGAACGGCAGGTGGCGAAGCCACGCGCCACCGGCTGCGGGCAGGCGCATTCCCCCGATGACCGTCGTGGTGAGCGGCAGCTCGAGCAGCCGGCCCGCCGGACGCATGAGATGATGTGGTTCGGGACAGCAGCCTGGGTAGCCCGCACCCGGGCGACGAATGGGGAAGAGGCTCGAGTCGTACGTGATGCCCTCTTCGAGCATGATGTCGAACGCCCACTCGGCGCCGGGCACGATCGAGAAGCTCGGCGCGCGGAAGCCCAGTACTTGTCGGCCGGTGAGCTGTTCCAGGAGGTCGCGCGAGTGTCGCAGTTCGTCGCGGAACTGATTGACCCGCATCGGCGCCACGCGCGTATGCCAGTACCCGTGCGACGCCACCTCGTGGCCCTCGGCGACGATGCGCCGCACGAGGGCAGGGTGCCGGTCCGCGACCCACCCCAGCACGAAGAAGGTGGCGTGCGCCTCGTGGCTCGCCAGCAGGTACATCAGCCGCACGGTGCTGTCCACGACACGGCTCTCGAGCGTGTGCCAGCGCGAGAGGGGCGCCGCCGGCGCGAGCGCATGGGCGTGGAAGTACTCCTCCACGTCCACCGTGAAGATGTGCGTGCCCGGTCGCAGAACCATGGGCGGCGACATCGTCCGACTCGACGGCACGTGCGGTGCAGCGGCGGTCATGGATACGACAGTACCGCGCGCCATTGAAACGCGCCACTACCGCCGCGGGGCCGATCATCGGACTCCCGTGGCGACCCGCCTTCAGGATCGCGGCGGCGGGCGGTAACTTGGTGGCCATGGCCACCCCCCGCGAACTTCTCGACGACCTCCACCACCGCCGGTCCCTCGCCGAGCAGGGCGGGGGCGAGGCCCGCATCGCCCAGCAGCACCGCAAGGGCAAGCTCACCGCGCGCGAGCGGCTCGACGTGCTGCTCGATCCCGGCAGCTTCGTCGAACTCGACCGCTTCGTCACCCATCGGGCGACCGACTTCGGCCTCGCCGAGCAGCTCATCCCGGGCGACGGTGTCGTGACGGGCTACGGGCGCGTCGAGGGCCGCCTCGTCTACGTCTTCTCGCAGGACTTCACCGTGTTCGGCGGCTCGCTGAGCGAGGCGCACGCCGAGAAGATCTGCAAGGTGATGGACCTTGCCGTGCGGAACGGCGCGCCGGTGGTGGGACTCAACGATTCCGGCGGCGCCCGCATCCAGGAAGGCGTCGCGTCCCTGGGCGGGTACGCCGACATCTTCCTGCGCAACACCCTCGCATCGGGCGTCGTGCCCCAGCTCTCCGTCATTCTCGGCCCCTGCGCCGGCGGGGCCGTGTACAGCCCGGCGATCACCGACTTCATCTTCATGGTGCGCGGTGTCAGCTACATGTTCGTCACCGGACCCAATGTGGTGAAGACGGTCACGCACGAGGAGGTCAGCTTCGACGATCTCGGCGGCGCCGACGTGCACGGCACCGTGTCGGGCATCTCGCATTTCACCAGCGATTCGGAGCCGGCCTGCCTGCTCGCCGTGCGCGAACTGCTCGGCTACGTCCCCTCCAACAACCTCGACGAGCCCCCGGTTCGGCCCACCGACGATCCCGAGGATCGCGCCGACGAGGAGCTGCTCGACATCGTGCCCGAGCACCCCACGAAACCGTACGACATGCACGACGTGCTTCGCCGCGTCGTCGACGACGGCCGGTTCCTCGAGGTGCAGCACGGCTACGCCGACAACATCATCGTCGGCTTCGCGCGCTTCGGCGGCCGGCCGGCGGGCATCATCGCCAACCAGCCCGCTGCCCTGGCCGGCGTGCTGGACATCAGCGCGTCCACCAAGGCCGCACGCTTCATCCGCTTCTGCGATGCCTTCAACATCCCCCTCGTGACATTCGTGGACGTGCCGGGATTCCTGCCCGGCGTGGCGCAGGAGCACGGCGGCATCATCCGTCACGGCGCCAAGCTGCTGTACGCCTACTGCGAGGCCACGGTGCCGAAGATCACCGTCATCACTCGCAAGGCGTACGGCGGCGCCTACGACGTCATGAGCTCGAAGCACATCCGCGGCGACCTCAACCTCGCCTGGCCCACCGCCGAGATCGCCGTCATGGGGGCCAAGGGCGCGGTGGAGATCCTCTTCAAGGACCAGATCGCCAAGGCCGAGGATCCGGCGGCCGCGCTGGCCGAATTCACGGCCGAGTACCAGGGGCGCTTTGCGCACCCCTACGCGGCGGCGGCGCGGGGGTATGTGGACGACGTGATCGATCCGCGCGAGACTCGGGTGCGCCTCATCGACGCCATCCGGACGCTCCGGACCAAGCGGGACCGCAACCCGCCCCGCAAGCACGGGAACATTCCCCTCTGAGGCCGTCGGCATTGTCCCTCTGGCCAATACGTGCCGGTCGTGGCATGATTCTGCGATGCTTGGAGTTGTGACCTCCCGATCGCGTGCCCTGCGCGGACTCGGTGCCCTGTTGTCGCTCGTCGCGACGACGGTGCCCGCGGCGGCGCAGGGCGGCGCCATCGATCCGCTCATGGCGCCCCGCGCCTCGGCCCTGATCCGCCAGGGCGAGCGGCGGGTGGCCACCGACATGCTCGGCCGCTATCTCGCCATCGCGCAGGAGGACGGTCGCGCCTGGCTGCAGATGGGGCGCATCTACCTGCTCGACGCCCGCGACTGGCACACGCAGCACGCCGGCGAGCCCGATGCGACGCTGTATCTCGAGTTCGCCGGCGCCTCGCTCGAGATGGCCGGCCGCTTCGTGCGCGACTCCGGCGCGGTCTTCCGCGGCATGGTCGAGATGGAGCGCGCCACGCTGGTCTACGAGGATTCCGGCTGGGTGGCGACGCAGCGGGTCTTCGTGGCGCGCGGGCTGCCCCTGCTGCCGCCGGCAATGCGCGAGCTCGGCGACAACCTGCTCGCATCGTGCCCCAGCGGTGGCATCCTCGTCACCGGGGGCGACACCGAGACGCTCTCCGCGTGGTACGCAGCGCTGCTGCGCACCTCGAAGGAGCCGATCGTGCCCGTGCGGCCCGACCTCTACGTCACCGATGAGACGTACCGCGTGCGCACCGCGAAGCTGCTCAACGTCGATCCGCGCCTTCCGCTCCGCGATGCCATCAAGGCGGCCGCATCGCGTCGCCCTGTCTGCATCACGCCTTCGGCCGACAGCGCCG
>JBJMOZ010000213.1:0-26396 GCA_045803465.1 Gemmatimonadales bacterium
CGCGGCGCGAAGCCGGGGCGCACCGTCGGGGTGCGCGCCGACATGGACGCCCTCCCCGTCGTCGAAACCACGGAGGTGGCGTACCGATCGACGACGACCACGCAGTACCTCGGTCGGGATGTGGGTGTCTCGCACGCATGCGGCCACGACGTGCACGTAGCCGTGGCCCTCGGCGTGGCGGAGGTGCTGGCGGGGATGCGGCAGAAGCTGGCGGGCACCGTGGTGTTCGTCTTCCAACCGGCCGAGGAGGGACCGCCGCCGGGGGAGGCAGGTGGGGCAGAGCTGATGGTGAAGGAGGGGGTGCTCCGCGAGTACCACCCCGACGTCATGCTCGCGCTGCACACCAACGGTTCACCACCCGACGATGCGGGCGACAACGAGCGCACGGGCTCGGTGAGCTGGCGAGCGGGCCCGTTCGCGGCTTCCTCGACGGCCTGGCGGGCCCGGATCATCGGTCGCCAGTCGCATGGCGCCTACCCGCACATCGGCATCGACGCCATCGTCACCGCCGCGCAGGTGGTGCAGGCGCTCCAGACCATCCGGTCCCGCACGGTGGATCCGACGGCCGCGGCCGTGGTCACGGTCGGCACCCTGCACGCGGGCGATCGCAACAACGTGGTGGCCGGCGAGGCGCTGCTCTCGGGCACGGTCCGCACCTTCAGCGATTCGCTGACCACCGTGATTCGCGAGCGCATGACGGCCATCTTCGACGGCGTCACGAAGGCGGCCGGCGCCACCTACGAGCTCGACTTCTATCAGTGGAACCCGGTCACGGCCAACGACACCGCGCTCGCGCTCCGTTTCGCGCCCGTGCTCGAACGGGTGGTGGGCAAGGCGAACGTGCAGTCGGCGCAGCTCGCGATGGGCGCCGAAGACTTCGCCTACTTCTCGCGGGAAGTGCCGTCGTTCTACTACGAGCTCGGGGTGGTCAACCCGGGCAACGAGTCCGGCGGGCACCACACCCCGACCTTCCGGGCCGACGACGAGGCCATTCCGGTGGGAGTGCGCACCATGACCGCACTGGTGCTGGATTACCTCCTCGGCAAGGGGAAGTAAAGGCCTTTCACCGGCCGCTTGACGCTTCCGGTGCGCGGGTGGAGCTTTCCTCGCGCCGGCCGGCTCCGGGCGGCCCTGACCTTCTGAAAAGTCATCTCATGCGCCTGCTGCCCCGCGACGAGCAATTCTTCCAGTTGTTCGGTGAGATCGCGATCCGTGCGGTCGATGCCTCCCGATATCTCGGGGAACTGTTCTCCACGGATGGGGAGCGCACCAGCTACCTCATCGAGACCATCGGTCGCATCGAGCGCGAAGCCGACAGCCTCACCCACGAGGTGCTCACGCGCCTCGACACGTCGTTCATCACCCCGCTCGACCGCGAGGACATCCATCTCCTGGCCCAGAGCCTCGACGACGTCATCGACCGCCTCGACGGCATCGCGCGGCGCACGAAGATCTTCCGGGTGGGCACGGCGCCGCGCGGCGCCATGCTCATGACCGGCGTGATCCACCGGGCCACGCTCAAGATCCACGAGGCGGTCAAGGAACTCGGACTCGAGCGCACCGAGGCGGTGCTCGTCGCCACCCGGGAGGTCCGGCGACTCGAGGAGGAGGGCGATGCGCTCTACCACGAATGGATGGCGGAGCTCTTCGACGGCAATCCCGACCCGCTCACCGTGATGAAGTGGAAGGAGCTGTACGACAAGCTCGAGGACACCCTCGACGGCGCCGAAGACGTCGCGAACACGCTCGAGTCCGTGGCCATCAAGCACGGCTGAGCATGGAACCGACCCTCACGTTCGTCCTCTTCATCCTCGTCGTCGCGCTCGTCTTCGACTTCATCAACGGCTTTCACGACAGCGCCAATTCCATCGCCACCGTCGTCTCGACGCGGGTCCTGCCGCCCGGCGTCGCCGTGGCCTGGGCGGCGTTCTTCAACTTCGTCGCGGCCTTCACGGTGGGCACGGCGGTGGCGAAGACGATCAGCAAGGGCCTGGTGCGGCCCGACGTCATCGACCCGACGGTGCTGCTCGCCGCACTGATCGGTGCGATCGTCTGGAACCTGATCACGTGGTATTTCGGGCTGCCCAGTTCGTCGTCGCACGCGCTGCTGGGCGGGTTCGCGGGGGCGGCGATCGCCAAGGCGGGCATGGGCGCGCTGATCCCCTCGGGCTGGGTGAAGCCGCTCGTCGGCATCGTCATCTCGCCGGTGCTGGGGCTGATCCTCGGACTCGGGCTCAAGGTCGGGCTGTCGTGGCTGCTCTACAAGCGCCCGGCGCGCCCGCTCGACAAGCTGTTCCGCCGGCTGCAGCTCGTCTCCGCTGGCCTCTATTCGCTCAGTCATGGTGCAAATGATGCGCAGAAGACGATGGGCATCATCGTCGGCCTGCTCGTCTCCACCCAGTCGCTCTTCGCGCAGAGCACCGGATGGATGCGTCACCTGCACCTCACGAGCTCCGATCACGTGCCCATGTGGGTGGTGCTCGCGGCCCACTCCGCGATCGCCGCTGGCACGGCGCTGGGCGGCTGGCGCATCGTGAAGACCATGGGGACGCGCATCACCAAGCTCACGCCCTTCGGCGGCTTCTGCGCGGAGACGGGCGGCGGCGCCACGATCCTGCTCGCGTCGGCGTTCGGCGTGCCGGTGAGCACGACGCACACCATCACGGGCGCCATCGCCGGCGTGGGCGCGAGCAGCCGGCTCTCGGCGGTGCGCTGGAACATCGCCGGCACCATCGTCTGGGCCTGGGTGCTGACGATTCCCGTGTCGGCCGTCATCGCGGCGCTCGCGTACGTGGCCCTGCTCGCGGCGGGCCGCTAGCCGCCGCGTCCCGGTCGCGCTGGTCCCCCGGCTGGACGATATTTGGAGAACCCTCCGCCGGAAGACCAGGTGCCGCCGGACCCGAACGACCGCCTTCGTCGCGCGCTCACCGATCGCTACAGGCTCGAGCTCGAGCTCGGGCGCGGGGGGATGGCCACGGTCTGGCGCGCGCGCGACCTGCGGCACGATCGCGACGTCGCGATCAAGGTGCTTCGGCCCGAGCTCGCCGCCGCGCTGGGCGCTGAACGGTTCCAGCGCGAGATTCGCCTCACCGCCAAGCTTCAGCATCCCAACATCCTGCCCGTTTTCGACTCCGGTGGCACCGACGGCGTGCTCTGGTACGCGATGCCGCTGGTCGAGGGCGCCTCGCTGCGCGACCGGTTGGAGCGCGAGGGACGCCTTCCGGCACACGAAGCGATCGCCCTGACCGGCGAGCTGGCCGACGCGCTCGAGCACGCTCACGCGTCCGGCATCGTGCATCGCGACATCAAGCCCGAGAACATCCTGCTCGCGCACGGCCATGCGCTCCTGGCCGACTTCGGCATCGCGCGCGCCGCGGCGACGGTGGAGGGCGCCCGGCTTACGGAGACCGGCATGGCCATCGGCACCCTGAGCTACATGAGCCCCGAGCAATCCACGGCCGATCCCGCGGTCGACGGACGCTCCGATCAGTACAGCCTCGCGTGCGTGCTTCACGAGATGCTCACCGGCGCCGTGCCATTCGCGGAGACCGCCGGTCCGGCGCTGCTGGCACGGCGGCTGACCGAGGCGGTGCCCCCGCTTCCGCCAGAGATCGCCGTGACGGCGGACGTGCGCGCCGCGGTCGCGCGCGCACTCGAGCGCGACCCGTCGCGCCGCTACCCATCACTCGGGGCCTTCGCGACCGACCTGCGACGTGCGCCCGCTTCAGGGGAAGTGGTTTCTGCGCACCGGCCGCACCATCGACGCTCGCGAACGCTGCTACTCGGTGCGGTGACGGTGCTTGGCCTCATCGCGACCGCGGTCCTGCTGCTCCGGCGCCCGCCCACCGACGTGTCGACCGACCCCTCGGTGGCCGTACTCCCCTTCGAGAATCGAAGCGGCGACGCCGCGTCCGACTACCTGAGTGAAGGCGTCGCCGACGAGCTCATCGTCCGCCTTACGGCGCAACAGGCGCTCCGGGTCGCTCCGCGGAGCTCGGTGGCGCGCCTGCGCGGCTCCGCGCTGCCGCTGGACTCGATCGCCCGCCGGCTCAACGTGGCGCACCTCGTCACCGGGTCGGTGGCCCGGCTCGCCGACAGCGTGCGCGTCAACGTCGAGCTCGTCGACGTGGCGGGCCAGCGACAGCAGTGGGCGCGCCAGGAGGTGGTGCCGGCACGCGGCGTCGGCGGGCTGGTGGCATCGCTCGCCGATGGCATCCTGGGTTCGCTGCGGCCGGGGTCGGCCGGCACGCCGGCGCTGCGAGCGCCGATCACGCGCGACTCGCAGGCGTACGACAGCTACCTGCGGGGGCGCTTCCTCTTCTACCGCTTCACCGAGCGCGATCTCCTCGCCTCGCTCGCCGAATTCGACGCGGCCGTCGCGCGCGATCCGGCATTCGCCGCCGCCTGGCTGGGTCGTGGCAGCGCCCTGATGGCGAACATGTCGGGCATCGGGCGCCTTGCACCACGCGAAGCCATCCCGGCCATCCGGGAGGCCGTGGACACTGCGCTCGCGCTGGACCGATCGCTCGGGCTCGCCTACTCCCTCCGCGGCCAGCTCGCCACCTGGTTCGAATGGGACTGGACGTCCGCCGAACGCGACGTGGCACGAGCGCTCGCGCTCGCCCCGCGAGACGCGATCGTGCTGCAGCGCGCCGGGTTCTACTCATCGGTGCGCGGTGACCACGATTCGGCGCTTGCGTTGAGTGCCCGAGCCCGGCAGCTCGAGCCGGACAACGCGCTGATGTGGGCCGGAGCGGCCAACTTCCACTTCTACGCGCGTCACCTCGATTCCAGCCTCGCCATGTCGGACCGGGTGCTGGCGCTCGATCCGCGCTTCGTGCCGGGTCTCCAGTTGCGGGCGCAGGCGCTGTCGCTCCAGGGAAGACACGACGAGGCTATCGCCACGGCGCGCGAGCTGGTCGCCGCCGTGCCGACACTGGGCTGGTCGCACGCGACCCTCGCCACTGTGCTGGCACGCGGCGGCCGTCGCTCGGCCGCACGCGCGCTGCTCGATTCACTCGCACACGCGGAAGTGCAGGACCCCACCTACGCGGGCGACATGGCCCGCGCGCTCGTGGCGCTGGGTGATCGGGACGGCGCCTTCGTCTGGCTGGAACGGGCGCTGCGGGAGCGCTCCAACGCCATTGCGTACCTGCGCGTCGATCCGCAATTGGACGGACTGCGCACCGATTCCCGCTTCCCGGCGCTGGTGCGCGATGCCGGACTGGCGGACACGCCGCCGTCGCGGTAGCGCAACCCCAATCATGACATGGGGTTCCGGCCCGACGTCGCGCGGTTATCTTTGTCCCCCATGACCGCCACGTCCGAACCCCGAGCCGCCGCACCTCCGCACGGCCTCACGCGCGACCAACTGCTCGAGCTGTACTACTGGATGCGCCTCACGCGCACCCTCGAGGAGCGGCTCGTGGCGCTGTACCGCCAGACGAAAGTGGTCGGTGGGCTCTTCCGGTCGCTCGGCCAGGAGGCGTGCGCCGTCGGATCCGCCTTCGCGCTGCAGCAGGGCGACATTCTCTCGCCGCTGATCCGCAACCTCGGCTCGATGCTGGTGAAGGGCGCGCTGCCCATCGAGATCCTGCGCCAGTACATGGCCAAGGGCGACAGCATGACGCGCGGCCGGGAACTGAACATCCACATCGGCGACCTCGAGCGCGGCTTCGTCGGCCAGATCTCGCACCTCGGCGACATGGTGCCGGTCATGGCGGGCGTGGCGCTCTCGTTCAAGCTGCGGAAGGAGCCGCGCGTCGGCCTCGCCTACGTCGGTGACGGCGCCACATCGACCGGCGCGTTCCACGAGGGCATCAACCTCGCCGCCGTGCAGCGCGTGCCGCTCGTGGTGATCGTGGAGAACAACGGCTACGCCTACTCCACGCCCACCGAGAAGCAGACGGCCGCCAAGTGGTTCGTCGACAAGGCGCCGGGCTACGGAGTGGTCGGCGCGCAGGGCGACGGCAATGACGTGCTCGAGGTGTACCGCGTCACGAAGGAGGCGGTGGATCGCGCGCGTGCCGGCGGCGGGGTGAGCCTGCTCGAGTTCCTCACGTATCGCCGCAAGGGGCACGCGGAACACGACAACCAGAGCTACGTCCCGCCGGGCGAGATCGAGAAATGGGCCACGGAGAACGACCCGCTCGACCGCTTCATGAAGGTGCTGACGGAGACCTACGGCTTCGCCGCCGCGGAGCTCGACGCGGTCGATGAGCGCGTGCGTACCGAGGTCGATGAAGCCACCGAGATCGCCGAGCGCTCGGCGCCGCCGGAGGCGCTTGACGCGCTCAACGGCGTCTACGGCGATCCGGCCGTGATGCCGGCGCTGTGGTACCGCGAGGGCGTGCGTTCAGCGGTAGAGAAGCACGAGCGCGCCCAGGGTTGGGGAACGTTCAATGGCTGAGGTCACTTTTCTTGAGGCGATCCGCGAGGGCCTCAGCGAGGAGATGGAGCGCGACCCGTCCGTCTTCCTGATGGGCGAGGACATCGGCGCGTACGGCGGCGCCTTCAAGGTCACCGAGGGCCTGCAACAGAAGTTCGGCGCGGAGCGCGTCATCGACACGCCGATCAGCGAGGCTGGCTTCGTGGGCGCGGCGGCGGGCGCGGCGCACATGGGACTGCGCCCGGTGTGCGAGCTGCAGTTCATCGACTTCATCTCGTGCGCCTACGACATGCTCACCAACTACGTGGCCACGGCGAGGTACCGCGCCTTCCTGCCATGCCCGATGGTGGTGCGTGGCCCGTCGGGCGGGTACGTACGCGGCGGCCCGTTCCACTCGCAGAATCCCGAGGCCGCATTCCTGCACACGCCCGGGCTGAAGATCGTGTATCCGTCCACGCCATCGGATGCGAAGGGCCTCATCAAGTCGGCCATCCGCGACGACGACTGCGTGCTCTTCTTCGAGCACAAGTACCTCTACCGCCGCATCAAGGAAGTGATGCCGGCGGGCGATCACGTCGTCCCGATCGGCAAGGCGCGCGTGGCGCGGGAAGGGAAGGACCTCACCATCGTGACGTACGCCGCGACGGTCTGGAAGGCGCTCGAGGCGGCCGAGCAGCTGCAGCAGGAGGACGGGCTATCGGTCGAGGTGATCGATCTGCGCTCGCTGCTGCCGATGGACGACGAGGCCATCGTGCGGTCGGTGAAGAAGACCAACCGGCTCCTCGTGGTGCATGAGGACACGGTGACCGGCGGCGTGGCCGGCGAGATCACCGCGCGGGTGAACGAGCTCTGCTTCGAATGGCTGGATGCGCCGGTGCGGCGCGTGGCGGCGCACGATGTGCCGCTGCCCTACGCGCCGGCGCTGGAGGATTTCGTGCTGCCGCAGACCAGCGACATCGTCCGCGCGGCCCGGTGGGTAGCGGCGTACTGACGCGCCAACATCAACGACAGGACAGCAGACATCATGGCCCGAGTCGACGTGATCATGCCCCAGATGGGCGAGTCGATCGCTGAAGGCACCATCTCCCGCTGGATGAAGAAGGCGGGCGACGCGGTCAAGCGCGACGAGCCGATCTTCGAGATCTCCACCGACAAGGTGGACGCGGAGATCCCGGCGCCCACGGCGGGCGTGCTTGCGGAGATCCTGGTGCAGGAAGGCACCACGGTTGCCATCAACACCATCGTCGCGCGCATCGAGACCGATGCATCGGCCGCCGCCGCCGCGCCGGCTCCGAGCGCGCCGGCGCCCGCCGCCAGTGCACCGGCCGCTCCTGCGCCTGCACCTGCCGCTCCACCGTCGCCCGCTCCGCCGAAGCCCGCAGCCGCGGCACCGGCACCGGCACCTGCACCGGCCGCCCCGCCCGCGAGCGGCGACGGCAGCGAGTCGATGGAGGAGCGCCTGCGCCGCCGCTCGACGCCGTTGGTGCGGAAGATGGTCGCCGAGCACGGCATCGACCTCGGCGCGATCCCCGGCAGCGGGATGGCCGGGCGCGTCACCAAGAACGACGTGCTGAGCTATCTCGAGTCCGGCGCGCCCGCCGAAGCACCGGCCGCGGTTGCACCTGCTCCAGGCGCTGCCGCGGCGCCGGCGCGTCCGGCGGCGCCCGCAACCGTTCCGTCCGCCGCGCCGGGCTATCCGGCCGCCGATCCGTGGGAGGGCGACCGCGTCGAGCCGTGGTCGCGCATCCGCAAGCTCACCGCGGATCACATGATCATGTCGCGCCGCACCTCGGCGCACGTGGCCACGTTCTTCGACATCGACTACACGCGCGTCGCCCAGCTGCGCGCGAAGAAGAAGGCGGAATACGCCGAACGCGGCGTCAACCTGACGTTCCTCGCATTCATCGTGAAGGCGATCGCCGACGGCCTCCGCAAGCATCCCAACGTGAACGTGTCGGTGGGTCACGACACGACGATCTACCGCCGGGACATCAATCTGGGCATCGCGGTGGCGCTCGACTGGGGGCTCATCGTCCCCGTCATCAAGCATGCCGACGAGCTCTCGCTGCTCGGCGTGTCGCGCGCCATCACCGATCTCGCCGAGCGGGCGCGGTCGAAGAAGCTGAGTCCCGACGAAGTGCAGAAGGGGACGTTCACCATCACCAACCCCGGCACCTTCGGCTCGACGATCGGTATCCCGATCATCAACCAGCCGCAGACGGCAATCCTGGCGGTCGGCGCGATCACCAAGCAGCCCGCCGTGGTCACCGTGGACGGGGTGGATGCCATCGGCATTCGCACGATGGGCATGCTGTCGCTTTCCTTCGACCATCGCGTCATCGATGGCGCCGACGCCGATCGCTTCATGGCCGACGTCAAGAAGTCGCTCGAGTCGTTCGCGGAGGGGTCGGTCTGACGCGACGTGCGTTGCAGGTGGCCCGGGCGCGCGTGCCGCGGGCCCGGCAGGAGGAGTACCTGACGGTGATCGCCGAACTGGCCGACGCCGCGCGTGCCGGCGGCGGGCACCTGTGGGTGTTCCGCCACCGGGAAGATGCCGAGTTGTTCATCGAGTTCCGTGAGGGAGCCGGCGAGCCGCCACGCGATCCGGCTCCCGCTGCTTCCCGCCTCGCCGCCCTCGCCACGTACGAGCCGGGCGGCGCGGAAATCTGGGAGGAATTGCCGACGGATGCCTAGACGACTGATCGACCGAGGTGCGGAGCAGTGGGAGGTCGCCGTGAGCGGCCGTCGCACCCAGTACACGAAGGATGAGTTCGGCCTCATCTTCACGCGCGTTGCCGGCGGGCCGGTCGAGCAGCGTGTCGCACGCTACACGCCGCTCGGGCCCAAGAGCCGAGAACTCTCGCTGGCGCGGCTCGTCGACGCCGATCTGCGTGAGCTCCTCGGGCGGTCGCAACCCTCGTGGACAGCGCCGGAGACGGGATACCGCCGGTGAGCGACGCCGCAAGCGCCGGCGCCACCGAGCGCTGGGTTGATCTGCATGTGCACACCACCGCCTCCGACGGCGAACGCCCTCCGGCCGACGTCGTGGCGCGCGCCGCGGCGGCAGGGCTCGCCGCCATCGCCATCACCGACCACGACACGGTGGCCGGCGTGGCCGAGGCCGAGGCGGCCGGCGCATCGCGGGGCGTGCGCGTGGTGGCCGGATGCGAGTTCTCCGTCGATGCCGGCTGGGGCGAGATGCACCTCCTCGGCTACTTCCTGCCGGTCACGTCGCCGGAGCTCGCGACGTTCCTGTCGAGTGCCCGGGCGGACCGCGAGCGGCGGGCGCGCGAGATGGTCGAGAAGCTCGTGACGGCAGGCGTGAACATCGACGACCAGATGGTGCTCGCCGCCGCGGCCGGCGGAGCCGTGGGCCGGCCGCACGTCGCGCGAGCGCTGCTCGAGATGGGGGCGGTGCGTTCGCTGGACGAAGCATTCGACCGCTATCTGGGCCGCGGTCGCGCCGCCTACGTGGACAAGCGGCTGCCGGCATTCCGCGACGTGGCGGCGCTCGTGCACCGCCTGGGTGGCGTGGTGTCGGCGGCGCACCTGAAGGATCGCGGCTCGAGGGGCAATCTCGAGCGCCTGCGCGCCGCGGGGCTCGATGCCGTCGAGACGCGGCACCCGAGCCACGATCCGGACACGCGCGCCCGGCTCACCGACCTGGTGCTCAAGCTGGGACTCGGCCGCTCGGGTGGCTCCGACTGGCACGGCGAGCCCGAGGGCGGCTGGAGCCACGGCGCCCTCGGCTCGCAGCAGGTACCGTACGAATGGCTCGAGGCGCTGGAGGCGCGCCGTCCGCAGGCGGCCGCATGCTGAAGCTGCTGCGTCCCGGCGACGCGGCGCCCGACGCCGAGCTGGCCTCATCTGCAGGTGGCGTGGTGCGGCTCTCCGATTGCTGGCGCACCTCGCATGTGCTCTTGCTGTTCTATCCGGGGAACGACACCCCCGGCTGAAACCGCCAACTCTCCGCCGTGCGCGATGAGCTGACGAAGTTCGAGGCCCGGCAGGTGCGGCCCTTCGGAGTGAACCCCGCGCCGGCCGAGCGACATTCGGAGTACGCGCAGCGTCTCGAGCTGCCATTTCCGCTCCTCAGCGATCCCGATCTCGCGGTGAGCGCTGCGTACGGGGCGGTGCATCCGGGCGGGGCGTCGATCAGCCGCACGGTGGTGCTGGTGGAGCAGGGGGGCATCGTTCGATTCGCGCAGCCCGGGGCGCCGGGCGCGGATCTCGTGCTGGAAGCGCTGGGGGAGCCATGAACGACAACGCCGAGTTCGATTTCCGCGACCGGGTCGTCCTCGTCACCGGCGTGGGCCGCGTGGGACAGATCGGCAATGCGACTGCGCGCGCGTTCGGACGCCTGGGCGCGAAGCTCGTGATCTGCGACCTGAACGCGGTCGCCGTGACCGAGCGCGCGAAGGAGTTCGCCGGCGAGGGGATCGTCGTGCAGCCCGCGGCCGGCGATCTGACCGAGCCCGACGTGGCACGATTCGCGGTGGAGGTGGCGCTCAAGCACTTCGGACGGCTCGACGTGCTCGTCAACATCGCCGGCGGTCTCACCACGCTCGGTCCCATCGAGCAGGCCACGGTGAAGGACTTCGATCGCGAGATCGGCATCAACCTGAAGACGACGTTCGTGGTCTCCCAGGCGGCCATCCCGGCGCTCACGGAAACGAAGGGCTCCATCGTCAACGTCGCGTCCATCGCCTACATCCAGCCGCAGGCCAACTTGGCGGTGTACACGGCGGCCAAGGCGGCCATCGCGGGCTTCACCCGGAGCCTCGCGCTCGAGCTCTTCGACCGCGGCGTGCGCGTCAACGCCATCGCGCCGGGCATGGTGCGCACCACCGACAACGTGGCGGCGGTCGGCGCCGAGGCGCATTACGTCGAGATGGAGCACATCACCGCCGGCGTGGTCTTTCTGGCCAGCCACGCCGCCGAGGCCATCACGGGCCACATCCTGCCCATCACGCGCGGCCGGCTGTAGCCGTGGAACTGGCCGGCCGGGTGGCCCTCGTCACCGGCGCCGGGCGCCGGTTGGGCCATGCCATGGCCTCGGCGCTGGCCGGCCGAGGGATGACGGTGGCCATTCACTACCGCGAGTCGCAGGCGGGCGCCGACGCGCTGCGTCGCGACATCGAGGCGGCTGGCGGTCGCGCGGCCTGCTTCGCCGCCGACCTCGCCGACCCGCAGGCCGCCCGCGCCCTGCCGGCTCGCGTCGTCGACGAGCTCGGCCGGCTCGACGTGCTCGTCAATTCGGCAGCCGTCATGCACCATCTGCGATTCGAGGACACGACCGTCGCGCAGTACGACGAGATCCTCGACCTCAACCTGCGCTCCGTTTTCTTCTGCACGCAGGGTGCAGCCGAGGCGCTGCGCCGCGTGCACGGCAAGGTCATCAACATCGCCGATCTTGGCGGCCTCGAGCCGTGGCCGGGCTACGCGGCCCACTCGGTGAGCAAGGCCGGCGTGGTCATGCTCACGAAGGTCCTGGCCCTGAGCCTGGCGCCGGACGTGACCGTCAACGCCATCGCCCCTGGGGCCGTGCTGGTCCCGGAGGCCTACGACGAGGCCGAGCGCGCGCGGCTGGCCCGCACCACGCCCGCGCAACGCCTCGGCAGTCCGGACGACGTGGTGGCCGCCTTGCTCTACCTGCTGGAGGGCGGCGATTTCGTGACCGGCGAGGTGCTCGCTGTGGACGGCGGCCGGCGCCTGCGCTGAACCGTCCCGGGCCTCCGGGACCACCTATATTTGTATGACAGCGATCGGCGGCCGGAGTGGCCGCCCGGATACCAGTCAGAGGCAGCGCATGGCAGACGAGATGGTGCAGCGGGAGACGGTGGTGGTGATTGGGAGCGGGCCGGCGGCGTGGACGGCCGCCGTGTACCTCGCACGGGCGAACCTGCACCCGCTCGTGCTCGAGGGCGCCCCGTCCCGGGAGATGATTCCGGGCGGCCAGCTCATGTACACCAGCGACATCGAGAATTTTCCGGGCTTCCCCGAGCCGGTCGGCGGCCAGGAGCTCATGGGCCGCATGCGCGAGCAGGCCGAACGCTTCGGCACGCGCATCGCGACCGATGACGTCACCCGGGTGGACTTCACCTCGTACCCGTTCCGGCTGTGGACCGGCTACAGCGGACTCGTGGAGGCGAAGGCCGTCATCATCGCCACGGGCGCGCGGGCCAACTGGATCGGCTTGCCCAACGAGGAGCGCCTCGCCCGCAACGGCGGCGGCGTCTCGGCGTGCGCGGTCTGCGACGGCGCCTTGCCGTTCTTCCGCAACCAGCGCCTCGTGGTGGTCGGGGGCGGCGACAGCGCCATGGAAGAGGCCAGCTACCTCACCAAGTTCGCCAGCGAGGTGGTCATCGTGCATCGCCGCGACAGCTTCCGCGCGTCGAAGGTGATGGCCGACCGTGTGCTCGCGAACCCCAAGATCCGGGTGGAGTGGAACACGCACATCGTCGACGTGCTGGGTGACGACTTCATCACGGGTGTGCGTCTCGAGGACGCCGTCACCGGGGCGCAGCGCACGCTCGAATGCGCCGGTCTGTTCGTCGCCATCGGGCATACCCCGAACACCGGCTTCCTGGCCGGGCAGCTCGCGTTGCAGGACAGCGGCTATCTCGCCACGCCGGAACCGTGGCGCACGGTGACGAGCGTGCCCGGCGTCTTCGCTGCCGGCGACGTGATGGACGCGTACTACCGACAGGCCGTGACGGCGGCCGGCACCGGCTGCATGGCGGCGCTCGAGGCGGAGCGGTGGCTGGCGCACCATGGCGTGGAGGCGGCGCAGTCGCCCGTGGTGGAAACGGCCGAGGCGCCGACCGGAGTCGCAGGTGCCTGAGCTGGTCGTCACGCAACTCGTGAACGGGCGTTTCGCCGAGAATTGCTGGCTCCTCGGCGATGCGGAGACGCATGACGCCGTGCTCATCGATCCCGGCGAGGAGCCAGCGCGGTTCCTCGCCGCGGTGCATTCAGGCGGCTGGCGTGTGAACGCCGTCTGGCTGACGCATGCGCACATCGACCACGTGCTGGGCGTGCCCGAGGTGAGGAGCGCAACGGGCGCGCCCGTGCTGCTGCACCCGTCCGACCGGCCGCTGTACGACGGCGTGTCCGCCCAGGCGCAGTGGATGGGATTCGAGGCGGCGAGTCTGCCCGCACCCGACGGCGAGCTGGTGCCTGGCGACACACTGAGCGTGGGAGGCCTGCGCTTCACCGTGCGACACACGCCGGGCCACTCGCCCGGCAGCGTGAGCTTCGTGGGGCACGGGCGCATCTTCGGCGGCGACGTGCTGTTCCGCGAGTCGATCGGCCGCACCGACCTGCCGGGCGGCGACTTCTTCACGCTCATGCGCAGCATCCACGCCGAGTTCCTGGTGCTGCCCGACGCCACGATCGTCCACAGCGGCCACGGGCCCGACACCACCATCGGCGCCGAGCGCGTCGACAACCCGTATCTGGCGGGAGCCATCCGCGCATGACGTCGGGCGTGCTCGTCGAGCAGCGCCTGCTGTCGGAGAGTGCCCGCGTCCCGCTCGACATCGCACGCTCGGAGCTGCCCCCGCGCCTGCGCACCGACGCCTCCCTCGGCCTGCTCGACATCTCGGAGTACTTCTCCGACACCAGCGGCGGCGTGCGCACCTACCTCATGCAGAAGGCCCGCTACGTCGAGCGGCGTCCCGAGCTGCGCCAGGCGATCCTCGTCCCGGGCGAGGCCGATGCGATCGTCGAGACCTCGGGCGTGCGGTGCTACCGGCTGCGCGGGCCGCTCATCCCGTTCCAGGCATCGTATCGCTTCCTGCTCGCCACGCGCTCCACGAGCCGCATCGTGGCGCACGAGCGGCCCGACATCATCGAAGTGGGCAGCAACTACTTCGCGCCGTGGCTCATCCAGCGCGCCCGCCGGCACTGGGATGCGCCGGTGGTGTGGTTCTATCACGCGCACCTGCCGCGAGTGGTCGCGCCGAACGGTTCGCGGGAAGGTGCACCGCGCCGCGCCGCCGCCTCGGTCATGGCCGCGTACAGCCGCCGCATCGCCGGCAGCGTGGCGTGCACCATCGTCGCCTCTGAATTCGTGCGACGCGAGCTCGCGCAGTTGGGCATCGCGCGCACCGCGCGCGTGCCGCTGGGGGTGGACCTGGAGCTGCATCACCCGCGGCGCCGCGCGTGGGCGGCGGAGACGCGCCGCCGCTACGAGCTGCCCGAGGGTCCACTGGCGCTCTATCTCGGCCGCTTCTCGCGCGAGAAGCGCGTGGACGTGGCGCTCGACGCGTGGCCCGAGGTGCATCGCCGCACCGGCGCGCACCTGGTGCTTGTGGGAGCGGGAGCCGCAGGCGCGACGCGATTCGCGTCGCGCGCCGGTATCCTCACGCGCCCATTCGAGCGGAATCGCGAGGCGGTCGCGGACCTGCACGCGGCCGCCGACATCTATCTGGCACCTGGGCCAGCCGAGACGTTCGGCCTGGCGGCACTCGAGGCGCTCGCGTCGGCGACGCCCGTGCTGGCACCGGATGCCGGCGGCGTCACGGAGCTCGTGGAGCGGTCGGGCGGCGGACGCATCTTCCGCACGGGCGAACGGGAGTCGCTGGCGGCGCAGGCCATCGCCCTGCTGGGCGACGATCTCGCCGTGCTCGGCGCACGCGCGCGCGAGTACGCGGAACGCGAGCACGATTGGGGATCGGTCTTCGATCGGCTGTTCGAGGTCTACCGGCACGTCGGCCGGGGATGACCCTCCTCGTTTCCATCCATGATGTCGCTCCGCCCAATCACGAGCCGGTCACGCGGCTGTGGGCGATGTGCCGCGCCGTGGGCGTGACGCCGGCGCTGCTCGTCGTGCCCGACTGGCATGGCGCGGCGCCGATCGAGCAGCATCCGGCGTTCGTGGCGTGGGTACGCGACGCGGCCGCCGCGGGCGCCGAGATCGTGCTGCACGGGGAGCGGCATGACGAGGTCGGGCGTCCGCGCACGCGGGCCGACGCAGTACGAGCGGCCGGCCGCACCGACCGTGAGGGCGAGTGCCTCACGCTCGAGCCCGATGCGCTGCGGCAGCTCGTCGAGCGCGGCGTCGCGCGTCTGCGTGCGCTCGGGCTCGAGCCGAGTGGCTTCATTCCGCCGGCGTGGCTGCTCAGGCCGGGCGCCGAAGTGGCGGTGGGGCAGGCGGGCCTCGCATTCACCGAGGACGCGGTCGCGATCCATCGGTTTCCCGGCGGCCGCATTCCCTCGCCCGTGGTGCGCTGGAGCGCGCGCACGCCGACGCGGGCGTGGGGCTCGGTGATGGTCGCGGCGGCGCGCTGGCGCCTGCAGCGTACGGTTCCCGTGATGCGCCTGGCCCTCCACCCACGCGACCTGTCGCATCCCGCCGTCGCGGCCTCCCTGACGCGCGCGCTCCGCGACTGGACCGGGGCGCGTCGCGTGGGCCGTTACGCCGCACTGGCGGCCTGACGATGCGCCTCACGCCTGTCGAGGCGCACCTGATCTGCCTCGCGCTCGTCGTCGTCGACATGCTCGGGCGCACGCTCCGGTTGCAGTACCTGGTGCACGGCTGTGGCCATCGCCTGGGCTTCCGCGACAGCCTGATGAGCAATCTCTTCGCCGAGGCGGGGGCCACGCTCACGCCTTTGCGCGTGGGCGGGGAGCCGGCGCGGCTGGCCGGCATGCTGGCGTCCGGGGTTCCCGCCACCGCGTCGTTCGTGGCCATCGCATTCGAGGTCATCACGGCGTGGCCCGCGATGATCGTGGTGGCCGCCTGGGTCTTCGGCCGCTACGCTCCCGAGTGGTGGAGCAATGCCGGCATGCACGTCGGCGCCACGCTGCGCGAACAATGGCCATGGGCGATCGCCGTCGTGCTGTTGAGCGCGGTGGCGTGGTGGTTCGGGCGGCGCCTCGCGCGCGTGGCGCCGCACCGCCTGCAGCGGCCGATGCGGCGCATCATGGTCTATTGGCGCCGCATGCCGTGGTGGCCGCTCGCCGCAAGCTTCGCGTTCTCGATCGTGAACGTGCTGACCCGACTCGCGCTGCTGCCGGTGCTGGCGCTCTCGCTTCCCACGGCGCCATCGCTTCCGACGCTGCTGGTGGGATCGTTCGTGCTCATCTACGGCCAGATGATCCTGCCCACGCCCGCCGGCGCCGGCGCGGTGGAACTGGGCTTCTTCGCGGGCGCCGCCGGTGACCTGGGCGGCGGCGGCAGTTGGCTGCTGCTGATGTGGCGGGTCTACTCGAGTGGACTGGGCACGGCGGCGGGTGTGGCGTGGGCGGTGCGCGCGTACGGCTGGCCCGCGTTGCGGCGCTTCGGCGCGCGAATCCTGGGCGCGCCGGCGGGGCCGGGCTGACTCAGCGCCCCGGCGGCGGGGCGATGGCCACGAGCATCACGGTGCGCTCGAGCGCCTCGTCGACGCCGTGCGGCACGTCGGCCGGCGCCCAGACCACGGTGCCGGCCTCGGCGATGCGCGTCTCGCTGCCCACGGTCATCCTCGCCTTTCCCGAGATGAGGAAGTAGAATTTGTCCGCACCGGCGTGCGTGTGCGCGTGCTGCGACTGCCCGGGCTCGAAGCAGTTCAGTCCCACGAACAGCTGCTTGCCGCGCGCCAGGTCGGCCTTGGATGCCTTCGCCGCGTCGAAGCGCGTCGCCTCGCCGGCCGATACGAAGAATTCGCTCATGTCTCCCCTCGTTTCCCGACTCTCGATCCCCACGTCGCCCTCATGACCACCCGCATCGAGAAGGACCCCCTCGGCGAGAAGCCCGTCCCCGCGGATGCGCTCTACGGCATCCAGACGTTGCGCGCCGCCGAGAACTTTCCCATCTCCGGGCTCCGGCCGCTGCCCCAATTCGTCGATGCGGTGATCTGGATCAAGCGCTCGGCCGCACGCACGCACAAGGAGACCGGGCGCCTCGAGCCGCGCCTCGCCGACGCGATCGTGCAGGCGGCCGACGAGATTCTCGGTGGAAAGCATCGCGACCAGTTCATCGTGGACGTGTATCAGGCGGGCGCCGGCACGAGCCACAACATGAACGTAAACGAGGTCCTCGCGAACCGGGCCAACGAACTCCTGGGCGGCGCGCGTGGCACGTATGCGCCGGTGCACCCGAACGATCACGTCAACATGGCGCAGAGCACGAACGACGTGATCCCCACCGCCATGCGCCTCGCCACGCTCGCGGCGCTGCCCGCGTTCCTCGCGTCGCTCGATCGCCTCGCCGACAGCCTGCTCGCCAAGGGACGGCAGTTCGACCACGTCATGAAGTCGGGCCGCACGCACCTGCAGGACGCCACGCCCATCCGGCTGGGCCAGGAGTTCACCGCCTACGGCCGCACGGTCGCGCGCCACCGCGAAAAGCTCGCCCACGCCGCCGGATGGCTGCGCGAGATGGGCATCGGCGGAACGGCCGTGGGCACCGGACTGAACGCGGAGGTGCAGTATCCCGAGCTGATGGTGAAGCACCTCGCGGAGGTCAGCCATCTCGAGCTGCGCGTCGGCGAGGACCGCATCCAGCTCATGCAGTCGATGGGCGACATCGCAACCTTCTCGGGGGCCTTCCGGGCCTACGTCCTCGACCTCGCGAAGATCGCCAACGACATCCGCCTCATGGCGTCGGGTCCGCGCACGGGGCTCGCCGAGATCCTGCTGCCGGCCGTGCAGCCGGGGTCGAGCATCATGCCGGGCAAGGTGAACCCGTCCATCGCGGAGATGGTCAACCAGGTCTGCTTCCAGGCGCTGGGGCTCGACACCACGGTGGCGCTGGCCGCCGAGGCGGGTCAGCTCGAGCTGAACGTGATGATGCCCGTCATCACCCACAACATCGTGTTCGGGCTGATCATCGTCGGCAACGCGAGCCGCGTCTTCGCCGACAAGTGCATCGACGGCATCGAGGCCGACGAGAAGCAGTGCCTCTACTGGCTGGAGCGAAGCCCGGCGCTGGTGACGGCCTTGGCGCCGAAGATCGGGTACGCGGAGTCGGCCAAGCTGTCCAAGGAGGCCATCGCCACCGGGCTCACGGTCAAGGAACTGGTGGTGAAGAAGAAGTTGCTCGAGGGCGCCGAGCTCGAGGACACGCTCGACCTGCGGGCGATGACCGAGCTGGGCGTGCCGGGCGGGCACGGCTTGCCCGGCGGCGGTTGATGAAGGGATGATGTGGGTGGAGCGAAGAAGCCCTCATCGGCCCCGGCGGCCGTAATTGCCATCTTGAGGGTTCGGGGCCGTTGTCGCATAATTGGCCCATGCGCGTAACGACATGGACGGAATACTCCCTGATCATCACCCTGCACCTGGCGCGGCGTGGCCGCTCGGGTACGGGACCCATGGCGGCCCGCGAGCTGGCCGACTCGGAACGCCTGCCGCCCGACTACGTCGAGCAGATCCTGCTGCGCCTGCGGCGAGCCGGGCTGGTCGAGAGCGTGCGTGGCGCCAAGGGCGGTTACTTCCTCGCGCGCCCGCCTGTGGAGATCTCGGTGCGGGACGTCATGGCGGCATCCGAGCACCAGACGTTCGAGGTCAACTGCGACGCGCATCCGGTCAACGAGGAACGCTGTCATCCCGACTCGACCTGCTCGATCCGTCCCGTCTGGTACGCGCTTCAGAACCGGGTCGACGAATTCCTCGCCAGCATATCGCTCGCGGACCTGCTGCAGGATGCGACGAAGGTGCAGGAACTCGTGACGCTCTCGTCGTCGAGCACACCCGCCGCCTGACCGGGCACGGCCGCACCGCGCCCGACCGCACATCGACGTGACCGACAGCCTGAACAATCTCCCCGAGCTCGACGCCGCCGAGGCGATGCGCTACGCTCGCCACCTGACGTTGCCCGACGTCGGCGTGGCGGGGCAGCGCCGACTCAAGGCGGCACGCGTGCTGCTCATCGGGGCTGGTGGCCTGGGCTCGCCGGCGGCGATGTATCTCGCAGCGGCGGGCGTCGGCACCCTCGGCATCGTCGACCACGACGTGGTGGACCTGACCAACCTGCAGCGGCAGATCCTGCACGGCACCGCGTACGTGGGCCAGCGGAAGGTCGTGTCGGCGGCGGATCGGCTCGACGACCTGAATCCCAACGTGCGCGTGGTGCCGATCGATCAGCGCCTGTCGTCGGCGAACGCCCGGGAGATCGTCCGCGACTACGACATCGTCGTCGACGGCAGCGACAATTTCCCCACGCGCTATCTCGTCAACGATGCCTGCGTGCTCGAGGGCAAGCCGCTGGTGTACGGCAGCATCTTCCGCTTCGACGGTCAGGTGTCGCTGTTCCACCCGCCGGCAGGACCGTGCTACCGCTGCCTCTTCGCCGAGCCGCCAGCGCCGGACGCCGTGCCGAGTTGCGCCGAGGGCGGTGTGCTGGGCGTGTTGCCTGGTATCGTCGGAAGCCTGCAGGCGCTCGAGGCCATCAAGTGGATCGTCGGCGCAGGTGAATCGTTGCTCGGACGTCTGCTGTTGTTCGACGCGCTCAAGGTACGCTTTCGCGAGATCGCGCTGCGACGGGATCCCGCATGTCCGGTGTGCGGCGACGCGCCGAGCATTACCGAGCTGATCGACTACGAGGCGTTCTGCGGCCTCACGCCAGCCGAGGGTCCCACCGAGCTCGAGACCAGCGTCGCCGCATTGCATCGTCGGCAAGCCGACGGCGACACGCCCGTCCTGCTCGACGTGCGCGAGCCCTGGGAGCACCGCATCGCGCACCTCGACGGAGCGGTGCTCATTCCGCTGGGCCAGCTCGCCCAGCGCATTCGTGAGCTGCCACCTCGCGCCGAGATCGTGGCCTACTGTCATCACGGGGCTCGCAGCCTGAGCGCCGCCCGACTCCTGCGCGCCGCCGGCTTCTCCACCGCGACCAGCCTCGCCGGCGGCATCGATGCCTGGGCGCGGGAAGTGGAGCCGGAGATGGCGAAGTATTGAGGAGCGCGGAAATGCCAGGCGGGGTCGGGATCTCATCGAGCTCCCGACCCCGCGCGTGCATCGTTGGCCTTGCCTGTAGTGCCGAAGGGGGGACTCGAACCCCCACGGGCTATCGCCCACTGCGCCCTGAACGCAGCGCGTCTACCAATTCCACCACTTCGGCGAAGGGCGTAAAGGTATCGACCACCTCAGGTGCGGGCAAGGCGTTTGGTTGACCCGGCCCAAGTGCATTTCTATCCTTCGCTTACGATGGCTCGCACTTCCACCGACGACGATGGGGACGGCACGCAGGTCGTGGCCCGCAACCCCAAGGCAACACACGACTACCACATCCTCGAGACGTGGGTGGCGGGCCTCGTGCTGACGGGCACCGTGGTGAAGTCGCTGCGTTCGGGAAAGGCCTCCATCAAGGAGGCCTACGCCCACGTCCGCAACGGCGAGGCCTGGGTCGAGGGCGTGAACATCACCCCCTACGAGCAGGGCAATCGCTACAATCACGATCCGGTGCGGTCGCGAAAGCTCCTGCTGCATCGCGGCGAGATCGAACGGCTGATCGGGGCCACCGAGCAGAAGGGACTGACGCTCGTCCCACTCGAGCTGCGCTTCCGCCGCGGACGCGCCAAGCTCGTCATCGGGCTGGGCCGCGGCAAGAAGCAGCACGACCGACGCGAGGACATCAAGAAGCGCGACGCCGATCGCGAGATTGCGCGCGCGCTTTCCGCGAGGCATCGCCAGTGACGGGACTCCTGGCCCTGCTGGCGCTGCTCGCCGCGCCGGGCACCGTCACGGTGGCCAGTGTGCGCGGAGAGCAGCGGCTGCCCGTGCGTGTCATCGGCGAGACGCCGGTCGTCTCCGCCAGGGCGCTGGTCACTGCGCTCGGCGGTACGCTGCGGCGGCAGGAGGAATGGCTGGACGTCTTTCTCGCCCGCCAGCAGGTGCGGTTCCTCGTGGGAGCCCCGTTCCTCGTGGCCAACGAGCGCGCCGAGCCGCTGGTGACGTCGGTCCTGTTCGAGGGCGATTCCGTGTACCTGCCGTTCCAGGTCATCGCCGAGGTGCTGCCACGACTGTTCCGCGACCGCTACCGCTACGAGGCGGATCGCCAGCGCTTCATCGATGCGGGCTGGCAACTGGTGAAGGGCGCCGGCAAGGCGGCCCCCGTCGACAACACCGCGGCCGTCGACGGCGACGATCGCCTGCCCAGCGGGCTTCGGCGTGGCCACCAGGTCACCATCGATCCCGGACACGGCGGCGAGGACCCCGGCAACCCGGGTCAGTTCTTCCCGCGCGGCCTGCGTGAGAAGGACGTGACGCTGCAGGTGGGCGTGCTGCTCCGTGAGGAGCTCAAGTCCCGCGGCGTGGGCGCGCGGATGACGCGCGCGAAGGACACCCTCATCGCGCTCGGCGATCGCGGCCGCTACTGCGCGAAGAACTGCGACCTGTTCGTGAGCCTGCACGTCAACTCGCTGCCGCGACGGTCGGGCTACACCGAGGTGCGCGGGTTCGAGACCTACTTCCTCGCCGAGGCGAAGACCGAGGATGCCGAGCGCGTGGCACGGATGGAGAACGACGCCGTGCGCTTCGAGACCGAAGCCGAGGCCGGCGCGTCCGAGCACGGCCTCGACTTCATCCTCAAGGACCTGGCGAGCAACGAGTACCTGCGTGAATCGGCGCGGCTCGCCGAGCTGGTCCAGGACAATCTTGGCAAGGTGCACGATGGCGGGGATCGCGGCGTGAAGCAGGCCGGTTTCATGGTGCTCACGACGGCGCGCCGGCCCGCGGTGCTCGTCGAGCTGGGTTACAGCACCAACCGCGCGGACGCGCGCGTGCTCACCGACCGGGCATCGCAGCGACGACTTGCGGCACGGATCGCCGACGCCGTGGTGGCGTACCTGCGCGAATACGAACGCAAGACCGGCGGCAGGCCGGCGGAGGGCGGCTGATGCGACGCTGGCTTCCCGGCCTCCTGCTGCTGGCCGGCTGCGGCTACTACAGCGGCTACAACGGCATCTACACCGCCAACAAGTTCGCGAACCAGGCCCGCCAATCGGCGGAGGCCGGCCGGCCGGGCGAGGCGCAGAACCTCTGGGGCCAGGCTGCGGTGAAGGCCGAGTCGCTGCTCGCGCGGCAGCCGCGCGGCAAGTGGCGGCATGATGCGCTCGCCATCCGCGGCGAGGCACTCTCCTCGCTCGGCCGCTGCAGCGAAGCGTCGACCTACCTGCGCGAGGCGCAGGAACACCTCACCGACCGGACCGCGCGTGAATACGCCGCCCTGGCACTCGGCCGGTGCGAGCTCGCACTGGGCCAGCCCACGGCCGCCCTCGTCACCCAGGAACCGATCGAGTCGAGCAAGGACGAATACCGTCGTGACGAGGCGCACCACCTGCGAGGACGCGCGCTCGTGCTCACGGGGGATTACGACGCGGCGCTCGCGGACCTGCTCGATGCAGGCGCGGACCCCACCTCCCCCGAGGTGCTCGGAGCATTCGCCGGACTGGGTCGCACGGAGGACGTGCACGCATCGATCGATGCCCTGATCCAGCGACACGACAGTTCCCAGCGCTGGGATTCCGTGCTCACCGTGATCGGCCAAAGGAACCCGACGCTGGGGTCGGAGGTGCTCGAACAGATCCGCACCGCGAACGCCGTGCGGGCGGGTGATCTACCTGCGCTCCTTGGCGCCGACGCGGCACGCCTCTCCGGGCCGGCACGCGATCGCCGTCTCGAGGAGCTCGTGCTGCTGGCGCCCCAAAGCGACGCGGGCGACGCGGCGCACCTGGAGCTCACCCGTCGCCGGTTGCGCGGCGTGCAGTCGCCGGCCGAGCTGCAGGTGCTTGCCGATTCGCTCGTGGCGATCGCGGGCAAGGGGCTCGGGTCGTCGACCATGGCCGAGCAGCTTGCGCAGCGGGCAGGGGCGGTGGCCCGTGTCGCCGATTCGGTGACGGCCGGTGCGCCGCAAGGCGACCTGCGGCTCTTCCTCGCCGCGGAGTCGGCGCGCGATTCCCTGGGCGCGAGTGCGCTGGCGATGTCGCTGTTCCAGCGCGTGGTCGTCGAATGGCCCGACGGTGCCTACGCGCCGAAGGCCCTGCTGGCCGGCCGGCAACTCGATCCGGCGTGGGCGGAGCAGACCGATTCGCTGCTCGTGGGCCGCTACGCCGAAAGCCCCTACGTATTGGCGGCACGCGGCGGCGACCGCTCCGCGTTGCTGCAGCTGGAGGACTCGCTGGCGGCGTTCGAGCGCCTGATGCTCGGCAAGCCCGCCGCAGAAGCGCGCCCGGCGCGCGCGCGGCCGCGCGTCTCCACGCCGGGTGCCGACGACGCAGCCGCGAAGCGCACCGCACCGGGCCGGAGCACGAAGCTGGAGGACGTCCGGTGAGCGCCGCGGCACTGGCGCGCGACGTGTTCGGCACCCGCTTCCAGAATCCGATCCTGCTGGCCTCGGGCACGGCGGGCTTCGGCCGCGAATTGATGGGTGTGATGGACCTCGAGCGGCTCGGCGGCATCGTCACCAAGGCCGTCTCGGCCACGCCGCGGATGGGCAATCCGCCGCCGCGCGTGGCCGAGTTCGCCGGGGGCATGATGAATTCGGTGGGCCTCGCCAACCCGGGCCTCGCCCACGTGCGCGAGCACGAGCTCCGCTGGCTGCGGGAGCACCTGCGGCGCGCCAAGGTCCTCGTCAACGTCGTCGGCTTTACGATGGAGGAGTACGGCGAGGTCGTCGACGGGCTCGAGGACGTCGAGGGGATCGTGGGCTACGAGCTCAACCTGTCGTGCCCCAATACGCACGCCGGAGGAATGGAATTCGGCGCGGACTCGGACTGCGTGCGCCGCATCGTGGCGGCGGCACGCGCGCGCACGAAGCGCGCGGTCGTTCCCAAGCTCTCGCCGGTGCTGCCCGACATCGCGGGCATCGCACAGGTGGCGCAGGACGCCGGGGCCGACGGCATCACGGTCGTGAACACGCTTCCCGGCCGACTCTGGCACGAGGACGGCGCGCCGCGGCTGGGGCAGGGTCAGGGCGGCGTGAGTGGTCCGGCGCTCCTCCCCATCGGCGTGCTGGCCACGGCCAAGGTGGTCGAGCGCACCGGGCTGCCCGTGATCGGGGTGGGCGGCGTGCGAACCGCGAACGATGTGCGGCAGTACCTGCGGGCCGGCGCCAGCCTCGTGGCCATCGGCACGGCGGGCATGGTGGACCCGCGCGTGCCCGAGCGCATCGTGCGCGACCTCGAGCGGCATGGTATCGATGGCTGAACTCATCCTCGCGCTCGACCTGCCGAGCGGTGCGGAGGCATTCCGCCTGCTGGATCGGGTGCCGGAGGCGCGCTGGGTAAAGGTCGGACCGATTCTCTTCACCAGCGCCGGCCCACCGCTCGTGCGGGCGCTCAAGGCCCGCGGCCTCGAGATCTTTCTCGACCTCAAGTGGCACGATATCCCCAACACGGTGGCCGGGGCGATAACCGCGGCGGTGGATGAGGGCGTGTCCCTCGTCACCATCCACGCCCTCGGCGGGCAGGCGATGATGGAAGCCGCTGCGCGCGCCGCCGATGGGCGGGTGGCGATCGTCGGAGTCACCGTGCTCACCTCGCATGACCCGGTCTCCTTCGCAGGGGTTGTAGGACGCGCCGTGCCGGATCTCGAGGCGGAAGTGGTGCGTCTGGCGCGGATGGCGGGGCAGGCGGGGCTGTCGGGCGTGGTCTGCTCCCCCCACGAGATCCGCGCGGTCCGGGCGGCGCTGCCGGCCCAGGCCTGGGTGGTGGTTCCGGGCATCCGCCGGGCCGACGACGCGGCGGGCGACCAGGCCCGGACGGCGGCTCCGAGCGCCGCTGCAGCGGCAGGCGCCACGCATCTGGTGGTAGGGCGCCCGGTGCTGCGGGCCGCCGATCCAGCGACGGCGTTTCGGGCCATGTCCGCCGAGGCTGCGGGGTCGTAAACCGTTCCCTTGCGTCATGATGCCAAGCCCAGTATGTTCCCAAACTGTGTTCTAACCGGGCCTCTGGAGAGAAATCGCGTGAAGGTTCGTTCGAGTGTCAAGCCGATCTGCGAGCACTGCAAGGTGGTAAAGCGGCAGGGCGTGGTGCGGATCATCTGCAAGCGAAACCCCAAGCACAAGCAGCGGCAGGGATAACGCATGGCACGCATCGCAGGCGTGGACCTTCCGCGCGAGAAGCGCGTTGAAATCGCGCTCACGTACATCTTCGGCATCGGCCGTCCCACCAGCGCCCGTCTCCTCGAGGAGACCGGGGTGACGGCGGCGACGCGGGTGCGTGACCTGACGGACGCCGAAGTGGCCCGTCTCCGCCAGGTGATCGAGCGCTCCGTGAAGGTCGAGGGCGCGCTCCGCACCGAGGTGGCGATGAACATCAAGCGCCTCATGGACATCGGCAGCTATCGCGGCATCCGGCATCGCCGGGGCCTGCCGGTCCGTGGACAGCGCACGCACACGAATGCGCGCACCAAGCGGGGGCGCCGCATCGCCATTGCCGGCAAGAAGAAGGCGACGAAGAAGTAATCATGACGACACCGACTGAGACCGTTCCCGCGGCGCCGACGGCGCCTGCTGCCGCCGCCCCCGTTGCCGCGACGCCTGCGCCTCGTGCCGCCGGCAAGCGCGGCAAGAAGGTCGTGGAGTCCGAGGGCATCGTGCACATCTCGGCCACGTTCAACAACACGCTCGTCACCATCACCGACATGAAGGGCAACGCCCTCACGTGGGCGACGTCGGGCAAGGCCGGCTTCAAGGGCTCGAAGAAGTCCACGCCGTTCGCCGCCACCGTGGCCGCCGAGAACGCGGGCCGCGAGGCGGTCAACCTCGGTGTCCGGCGCGTGCACGTGCGCGTGCAGGGCCCGGGCAGCGGCCGCGAGTCGGCCATCCAGGCGCTCGCCGCGGCGGGCCTGCAGGTGAAGTCGATCAAGGACGTGACGCCGATCCCGCACAACGGCTGCCGTCCCCCGAAGCGTCGGAGAGTCTGAGATGGGTCGCTATACAGGTCCGAGCTGCCGCCAGTGCCGCCGCGAGGGGACGAAGCTCTTCCTCAAGGGGGCCAAGTGCTTCACCGAGAAGTGCCCGGTGGAGCGGCGGCCGTACGCGCCCGGCCAGCACGGCCAGAGCCAGGCGCGGCGCCGTAAGGTC
>JBJMOZ010000253.1:0-7027 GCA_045803465.1 Gemmatimonadales bacterium
CGCTCGCGCTCGGCCGCCACCTCGAGGATCAGATCGAGCAGCTTCCGGACCCGCTGGCCCGTCACCGCCGACACATAGAGGAACGGCACGAACTTGAGGAACGGCACGCGCGCCTTGAGCGATTCCTCGCCCCGCACCGCCGTGTTGGCGTCCTTGTCCTGGATCAGGTCCCACTTGTTCACCAGGACGATCAGGCCCGCACCACGCTCCCAGGCTTCGCCGGCGATGCGCAGGTCCTGGTGGTGCATGCCGTCGGCGGCGTCCACCACGAGCACGCACACGTCGGCCCGTTCGATGGCGCGCTCGGTGCGAAGCGTGGAATAGAACTCGACGTCCTCGTCCACCCGCGCCTTGCGCCTGAGGCCGGCCGTGTCGATGAAGTTGAGGAAACGTCCCTCGTGCTTCAGCATGGTGTCGATCGCATCTCGCGTCGTGCCCGCCACCGGCGACACGACCAGCCGGTCCTCGCCGAGCAGCTTGTTGATGATCGACGACTTGCCCACGTTGGGACGGCCCACCACAGCCACCTGGATCGTCTCCGCATCCTCTTCGGCGCCCGCCGGCAACAGCTCGACGATCCGGTCGAGCAGGTCGCCGCTGCCCTTGCCCACGCCGGCCGACACGCCGAACGGATCGCCGAGGCCGAGCGAGTAGAAGTCGTACTGTGCCGTGGAGCGCTCGAGGTCGTCGAGCTTGTTCACGGCCAGCAGTACCGGACGCTCCGTCCGACGGAGTTTCTCGGCGATGGCCTCGTCGATGGGATGCAGGCCCGCCTTGCCATCCACGACGAAGATGACGAGGTCGGCTTCCGCGAGGGCGAGCTCCACCTGGCGACGGATGGCCTTGTCCATCGATTCGGCCGAATCGGGCACGAGTCCGCCGGTGTCCACCAGCCAGAAGCGCCGGCCGTTCCACTCGGCGTCACCGAAGTGCCGGTCCCGCGTGGTGCCGGCCTGTTCCGAGACGATGGCCCGCCGGCCGCCGCAGATGCGATTGAAGAGCGTGGACTTGCCGACGTTCGGTCGCCCGACGATGGCGACGGTCGGGCGGCTCATGCCGCCACCGGAAGGGCGAGCGCGTCCACGAAATCCTTCGAGAGGCGAAGCTCCACCGGCACGGCGTGCGCGAGTTCCTCGACGGTCATGCTGTCGATGAAGAGTCCGTCGTCGTTGATCGATTCTGAGGGCAGCAGCACGAGATCGAGGTCGGTACGGCCGGCGAGCGTCTCACGCATGTCGGCGCCGGGCAGGAGGCCCGCCGTCGTCACGGTGGCGCCGAAGAGCGTGTTCACCACGGGGATCAGCTCGACCACGGCTCCGGTCGCCCTGGTGAGCGGCGCCAGCACCTGGGGCATGAGCTTGGCCATGGCCGTGCCGGTCACCACGCCGATCCGCTTCCCGTCCCAGCCGCGGAGCGCGTCGGCGCCGTCGGCGATCTGCTGCTGCAGCCAGCGCACCGCACCGACGCCGTTCTCGACCTGCGTGAAGCCGTCGTACATGGAGGCCGGCGGCAGCTCGAGTCCGGCGCGCATGTACAGCTCATCGGCGCCGAAGGCCCATGCAAGCCCGCGCTCGCGCTGCGCGATGTCCGAGCGCGCCTCGACGATGGCCACGGCCCCCCGGCACTCGGCTTCGGTGGGTTCGCGCACGAGGTGATGCTTGCTGAACTCCGTCAGGCCCACCGGCACGACCGAACAGCTCAGCACCTGTGGCCCGAACTCGTAGAGCTCGCGGAGGGTCTGTTCCAGCACCAAACCGTCGTTCACGCCTGGCGCCATCACGACCTGGGTATGGAATTCGATGCCGTGCGCCGCGAACTCGCGCATCTGCGGCAGGATGTCGGGCGCCGTCGGGTTCCGCAGCACGTAGCGGCGCACCACGGGATCGGTGGCGTGTACCGACACGTACAGCGGCGAGAGCCGGTACTCGATGATGCGCTCGGTATCGTGCGGCTTGAGGTTGGTCAGGGTCGCGAAGTTGCCGTACCGGAAGCTGAGGCGGAAATCGTCGTCCCGGATGTACAGCACCTCGCGCAGCCCGGTCGGGTTGCCGTCCACGAAGCAGAAGTCGCAGCGATTGGCGCAGCGACGGATTCGCGGCGGCTCCAGTGCCACGCCCATCGGCGCCTCGAGCGGCCGCTCGATTTCGAACTCGATCTCCTCGCCATCCGGCTGCCGCACGTGCAGCAGGAACTGCTCGTCGGCGGTCAGGAACTCCCAATCCAGGAAGTCGTCGAGCTCCCGACCGTTCACGGTCAGCAGCTCCGTGCCGGTCCTCAGCCCCAGTTCTTCCCCGATCGTGCCGGGTTCCACCGACTGAACTCGAATCATGCGCCCCGCGCCTGCTCGTGAAAGTGCGTCGGCGGCCCTCCGGCGACGCGGGGAACAATATTGCCCGTCGGCACCCCTAAATGCAATCCCCTCAAATACTTCGTACCCATGACCTCAAGCCTGTTCACAGGCATCTTCCGTTGGTGCAGGCACTTCCGGACGCGGCACGCTTCGCCATCTTTCCGACATGAGTCACCCGACCCCCCGGCCGCTCCGGCCATGATCAGTCTCGTCATCCTCGCTGGTGGCCTCGGCTCGCGCTTTGGTGGCTTGAAGCAGCTCGAGCCGATGGGGCCCGATGGCGAGGTCCTGCTCGACTACGCCGTCTACGATGCCGCGCGCGCAGGCATCGAACGGGTGGTCTTCGTCATTCGCCCCGAGATGGCCGACAGCTTTCCCGGCTGGGCCGAAGCGCGCTTCGGCGGCCGGGTGGGCATCCGATGCGCCATCCAGCGACTCGATGATGCCCCTGTCGATGTGCCGCCCGGGCGAGTGAAGCCCTGGGGCACGGCCCACGCGGTCATGACGGCGGCCGCACTCGTGGACGGGCCCTGCATGCTGGTGAATGCCGACGACTTCTACGGTCGGCAGGGCTACGAGGTCCTTGCGCGCGCCCTGCGGGAGCCGTCGGGCACCACGGTGACGTGGCATCTGGCCGCGTGGCCGCTGGGCGAGACGCTCTCGCCGTCCGGCACCGTCAATCGAGCGCTCTGCGAGGTAGACGAGCAGGGCTGGCTGCGCGGTCTCGAGGAGGCGCGGGGCCTCGCGCGCGAGACGCTCTCGCCCGAATGGCTCGAGCGACCGATCTCGATGAACATGTGGGGCTTCACGCCGCGCATCTTCGACGCCTGCAGTCGCGCCCTCGCCCGCTTCTTCCATACGGCCGACCTCACGACGGACGAGTGCCTCCTCCCCGACGTGGTGCGTGACGCGATCACGGGAGGTGAAGCGCGAGTGAGGGTGCATCGCGTGCATAGCACCTGGTGCGGGGTGACGTACCCGGCCGACGTGCCGGCCACGCGCGCGACGCTCGCTGGTCTGCACCGGGCCGGCGATTATCCCGCGCGATTGTGGCCCTGACGCCGGCAGCCGCGGCTGCGGCCTTCGTGGGCGAGGGCGCCGACTGCGAGCCCCTGGCCACTGGTCACATCAATGCGTCCTACGTCGTACGCTGCGGCGCGGAACGGGTCTTCCTTCAGCGCATCAATGCGCAGGTCTTCCCCGAGCCACGGCAGGTCATGGCGAACGTGCTGCTGGTGACCACGCACGTTCGACGCAGCGTCGGGCCCATCACGTCGCCGGCGCTGCGGCCGACGCGTGCGGGGAGTCCGTGGCTCGAGGACGAGTCCGGCCAGGTCTGGCGCTGCACCGAGTTCGTCGACGGCAAGGCGAAGCCGACGGTCGAGTCGGCCGACGACGCGTACGCCGCGGGACTTGCCTTCGGCGCGTTCGCGCGCATGCTGGCGAGCTACGATGGGCCGCCGCTGGCCGAGACGATTCCGGGGTTCCACGACACTGCGCGCCGACTGAAGCAACTCGAGCGCGCCATCGTGGCCGATCGTGCGGGCCGGGTCGCCGCGTCACGCGAGGAGATCGAGTCGCTCCGTCAGCGAGCCGACCTCGCCGACCTGCTTGTGACCCGGCTCGCCACGGGCGCGGTGCCGTGCCGACTCGCGCACAACGACGCCAAGATCGCCAACGTGCTCTTCGAGCCGGCAACGGGACGCGCGCGGTGGGTCGTGGACCTCGACACGGTCATGCCGGGCAGCCTGCTGCACGACTTCGGCGACCTGGTGCGCTCGAGCGTGTCCCATGCTGCGGAGGACTCGGCCGCGCCTGCGGCGGAGCCGGCGCTCTTCGCGGCGTTGGCGGAAGGCTTTCTCGATGGCGTAGGGGATACGGTGACCGTGGCCGAGCTGGCGCTGCTCGAGAGCGCCGGACGGCTCATCACGTTCGAACAGGCGATTCGCTTTCTGACGGACCATCTGGACGGCGATGCCTACTATCGCATCGAGCGGCCCGGCCAGAATCTCGATCGGGGCCGCGGCCAGCTTGCGCTGCTTCAGTCGCTCGAGCGGCAATCGGCCGCATTCAGCGACATCATCCTCCGCCTCATCGCGCGCTGATCAGCCGCCGGCCGTCCGCCACAGCCTTGGCAACAGACGTGCGAGCCCGATGGCGCTGACGAGTCCAGCCACGCCCCATACGGCCGCCTGGGGCCACCGGCCGTAGAGCGCACTCCCCACGCCGAAGAGCGCCGCGTAGACCAGTACGCAGCCAAGCACCCACCCTAGCGCGGCCTCCGCCAGGCTGTCGGTGGGCTCCCCAGGCGCCGCGGCCGCCCGCACCGGCACCCACCCCGGGCCTGACGGCCGCACCCGCTCGTAGAACCGCACCAGCGTTCCAAGTGGCGTCGGCGCAGTGAGGAACGTCACGGTCACCCACACGAGCGTCGTCGTGGCCACGGAGACGAGCAGCGCGACGTGTGATGGGATGCCCATGCCTGCCCTGGCCGAAAGGAAGAATCCCCCCGCCACCACGAACGAGCTCACCATCGCCGAGATCTCGCTCCAGGCGTTGATGCGCCACCAGTACCAGCGCAGCAGGTAGATGAGTCCCGTACCCGCGCCGACCGACAGCATCAGCTCGAACGCCTGCCTGGCCGAGTCGAGCACGAAGGTCATGAGCGCCGCCAGCAGCATCAGCAGTGCGGTCGCGAGGCGGCCGACCATGATGTAGTGGCGCTCGCTCGCGTCGGCCCGCACGAAGCGGCGGTAGAAGTCGTGCACCAGGTACGACGAGCCCCAGTTGAGGTGCGTCGAGATGGTGGACACGTACGCCGCCAGCAGGGCCGCGATCATGAGCCCGAGCATGCCGTGCGGCAGGAAGCGCAGCATGGCGGGATATGCCATGTCGTGCCCGAGCAGCCCGGGATCCACGTTCGGGAAGGTCCGGGCGATGTCGTCGAGCGTGGGGTACACGAGGATCGACGCCAGGGCCGTGAGGAGCCACGGCCACGAGCGCAGCGCATAGTGCGCCACGTTGAAGAAGAGCGTGCCGGCCAGCGCGTCCCGCTCGCTTCTGGCCGCCAGCATGCGCTGCGCGATGTAGCTGCCCCCGCCCGGCTCCGACCCCGGGTACCAGGCCGACCACCACGAGACCGTAAGCGGAATGACGAGCACCGACAGCGTCAGTGTCCAGTCGCCGAAGTCGGGTACCAGGTTGAGCACCTGCGGGTCGAGGCGCGTCACCAGCCCCGACAGGCCGCCCACCTCGGGCTGCTGGAGGGCGTACCACGCCGTGGCCACCGACCCCGTCATGGCGATGCCGAACTGCACGAAGTCCGTCACCAGCACGCCCCAGAGGCCCGACGTCGCCGCGAACGCGACATTGAGCAGCGCGCACACCAGCAGCGTGCGCTCCATCGGCCAGCCCAGGACGATGTTCGCGATCTTGGCGGCAGCGAGGTTCACCGTCGCCATGATGATGCAGTTGAAGAAGAGGCCCAGGTAGAGCGCACGGAAGGCACGGACGAACGCGGCGGGCTTGCCCGCGTAACGCATCTCGTAGAACTCGAGGTCCGTCAGGACTCCGGAGCGCCGCCACAGCCGGGCGTAGAAGAACACCGTAGCCATGCCCGTCAGCAGGAACGACCACCACACCCAGTTGTTCGCGACGCCATGCTCGCGCACGAGGTTGGTGACGAGGTTCGGCGTGTCGGTGCTGAAGGTAGTGGCGACCATCGAGACGCCGATGAGCCACCACGGCGCCGCTCGGCCCGAGGTGAAGAACTCGGCCGTGCTGCTGCCGGCCCGCCGGGCGAGCACGAGGGCTGGGATGAAGGAGACCACGATCGAGGCGAGGACGATGAGCCAGTCGAGCGTCGTCAGCTGCACGGATTCTCCTGGGTAGGCGGGGCACCACCGGTCCGGCAATCTAGTGCACGGGACGCCGACCGGGTGACGTGAGGCGCTACGCTGCGGTAGCGTCCCTGCATCCCCACATCACCCGGAGCCGAGGCGTGAGCGGCGAAGGGACTAGCAAGAGTTCTCGTTCTTGAGAGCGTGGCGCTGACGTCACGGTGGGGGCTGTCGTAGCGAGCGCGGGCCGGACCGCCCGGCCGGACTCCCGTCCGCCATGAATAGTCGTCAGCACATCACGTCAGGATGGAGGCCGGCATTGCACGACAACGGCGCCCAGCTCAACGAGCCTGTGCGCCGTCACCTACAAGCGGGCGACGGGGTTCGAACCCGCGACCCTCAGCTTGGGAAGCTGAGAGTGGTGACGTAAGTCAGTGATCTTGCACGTGGCCCACGCGCACCGCTGGGCATCGATTGCCATTATTCGGCAGGCCAACGAAAATCACGGCGTTACACGCGTCACGTTCGAGGAACACCGAGTGCGACAGGTGGAGCACTGCCCACCCTGTGAGGCTTGCGCGCGGCCCGAAGCCTCGTGCCCGACGGACGAGACCGCGAGTGGTATACTGTTGATGGGATTCCCCGCCCCAGGGGCAGCGTGACCATTCCGATCAACGAGCAATTGCAGGCATTGCAGCTCATCTGCGAGGTCGAGCGCGAGCTCGGCGGCGGGGGGATGAGTCGCGTCTTCCTGGCCCGTGACCGGCAGCTCGGCCGCCGCATCGTCGTCAAGCTCCTGGCACCCGAGCTTGCCTTCGGCATGAGCGCCGAGCGGTTC
>JBJMOZ010000263.1:0-13733 GCA_045803465.1 Gemmatimonadales bacterium
GGACAGCCCGGCCGGCCGGTACCTGCAGGAGCATGGGGTGGACCGCAAGGACTTCAACTCCTACGGCGCGCGGCGCGGTAACCACGAGGTGATGATGCGCGGCACGTTCGCGAACATCCGCCTGCGCAACCTGCTGGCGCCTGGCACGGAGGGCGGCGTGACGCTCTACCTCGGCGAGGACGGCGAGCCCGAGCAGATGGCGATCTACGACGCGGCGATGAAGTACGCCGAGGAGGGCACGCCGCTCGTCGTGCTCGCCGGCGCCGAGTACGGCTCGGGTTCCTCGCGCGACTGGGCCGCGAAGGGCACGACGCTGCTCGGCGTGCGGGCCGTGATCGCGGAGTCCTTCGAGCGCATCCACCGCTCCAACCTGGTGGGGATGGGCGTGCTGCCGCTCCAGTACCCCGAGGGCGAGAACGCCGAGTCGCTCGGGCTGACGGGCGAGGAGGAGTTCACCATCACCGGGCTGGGTGACGGCTCGGCGAAGGAGGTGAGCGTGAAGGCTGACGACAAGGAGTTCACCGCGCGCGTCCGGATCGACACCCCCAAGGAGGTCGAGTACTTCCGGCACGGCGGCATCCTGCCCTTCGTGCTGCGCCAGCTGACGGCGGACGGCGAGTGAGCGTCCCCGAGGTCCTGCGCCGTCTGCTGACGGCGCCCGGCCCCTCGGGATACGAGCAGGCGCCCGCCACGGTGTTCCGCGAGGCGTGTGCGGAGTTCGCCGAGGTCACGCAGGACACGGTCGGCTCGACGGTCGCGCGGGTGAAGGGCACGGGCGACGGCCCGCTGCTGGCGATCGTGGGCCACATCGACGAGATCGGGCTGATCGTCCACCACATCGACGACGACGGCTACCTGTGGTTCACCGCGGTGGGCGGGTGGGATCCGATCATCCTCGTCGGCCAGCGGCTCGAGATCGCGACCCGCAACGGGCCGGTGCCGGGGGTGGTGGGGAAGAAGCCGATCCACCTGATGGGCGAGGAGGACCGCCGCAAGGTGCCCGAGCTCAAGCACCTCCACATCGACATCGGCGCGAAGGACGGCGACGACGCGCGGTCGATGGTGCGGGTGGGCGACGTGGCGGTGATCGCGGGCGAGCCGGTCGAGCTCCCCAACGACCGCATGGTCTCTCGGTCGATGGACAACCGGCTGGGGTGCTACGTCGCGTACGAGGCGGCGCGGCTCGTGGCCGAGGCGGGCGGCGCGCCGGGCGACGTCTGCGCGCTCGCCGTGGCGCAGGAGGAGATCACCTTCGCGGGGGCGCGGACGACCGCGTTCTCGCTCGAGCCGGACCTCGCCGTGGTCGTCGACGTCACGTTCGCCACCGATGCGCCGGACACGAACGAGAAGGAGATCGGGCGCCACAGGTTCGGGACCGGGCCGGTGCTGGCGCGCGGCGCGACACTCGACCCGCTCCTGTTCGAGCTGCTGCACGAAGCCGGCGAGGCCGAGGGGATCCCGTTCACGGTGACCGCCAGCGCGCGGTCGACGGGGACGGACGCCGACGGGATGCATGCCGCGCGCGGCGGCATCCCGAGCGCGGTCGTCTCGATCCCGCTGCGCTACATGCACTCGCCGGTCGAGATGGTCCAGCTCGACGACGTCGAGGCCGCGGCCCGGCTGATCGCCGCCTTCGCGCGCCGGCTCCCGGCGGACATCTCGTTCGAGCGCTAGCCCGGACGACCCCGAGCGCCAAGCGCGAGGCCCGCTCGCCCACCGCCGCGCCGTCCCCGCTCGGCGGTCACCGGCGGCGGTGTCAGCCGCGGACCAGCTTCTTGTAGGTGATGCGATGGGGGCGGTCGGCGTCCTCCCCCAGCTGCTCGCGCCGCCAGCGCTCGTAGGCCTCGAAGTTGCCCTCGAACCAGTGCACCCGCGAGTCGCCCTCGAACGCCAGCACGTGCGTGCACACCCGGTCCAGGAACCACCGGTCGTGCGACACGATCACCGCACAGCCCGGGAACGCCAGCAACGCCTCCTCCAGCGCGCGCAGGGTGTCGACGTCGAGGTCGTTGGTGGGCTCGTCGAGCAGCAGCAGGTTGCCGCCGCCCTTGAGCAGCTTGGCCATGTGCACCCGGTTCCGCTCGCCGCCGGAGAGGTCCTTCACCTTCTTCTGCTGGTCGGAGCCGCGGAAGTTGAAGCCCGCGCAGTAGGCGCGCGCGTTCACCTTGCGGGTGCCGAAGATCAGCTCGTCCTGGCCCCCGGAGATCTCCTCGTACACCGACTTCGCGCCGTCGAGCGACTCGCGGCTCTGGTCCACGTAGCCCACCTTCACCGTCTTGCCCACGACGAGCTCGCCGGTGTCGGGCTGCTCCGTGCCGACGATCATGCGGAAGAGCGTGGTCTTGCCCGCGCCGTTCGGGCCGATGATGCCGACGATGCCGCCGCGCGGCAGCGAGAAGTTCAGGTTCTCGAACAGCAGCCGGTCGCCGAAGCCCTTGCTGACGCCCTTGGCCACCACCACCTCGTCGCCGAGGCGCTCGGGCACGGGGATGATGATCTCCGCCGACCCCTCGACCATGCGCTCGGCTTCGGCGCGCATCTCCTCGTAGCGCTGCAGGCGGGCCTTGCTCTTCGCCTGGCGGGCCTTGGGACTCTGGCGCACCCACTCGAGCTCGCGCTCCAGGGTCTTCTGCCGGGCGCTGGCCTGCTTCTCCTCGACGGCGAGGCGCTTGCCCTTCTGCTCCAGCCAGCTCGAGTAGTTGCCCTCGTAGGGCATGCCCGCGCCGCGATCGAGCTCGAGGATCCACTTGGCGACGTTGTCGAGGAAGTAGCGATCGTGCGTGATGGCGACGACCGTGCCCCTGAACTGCTCGAGGTACTTCTCGAGCCACGCCACGCTCTCGGCGTCGAGGTGGTTGGTGGGCTCGTCGAGCAGCAGCATGTCGGGCTCCGACAGCAGCAGCCGGCAGAGCGCCACGCGGCGCTTCTCGCCGCCGGAGAGCTTCGTCACGTCGGCCTCGGCGGGCGGCAGGCGCAGGGCGTCCATCGCCAGGTCGAGCTTGTGATCGAGCTCCCAGAGGCCGAGATGGTCGATCTGCTCCTGCAGGCGCCCCTGCTTGTCGAGCAGCCGGTTCATCTCGTCGTCGTCCATCGGCTCGGCGAACTTCATCGAGATCTCGTTGAAGTCGTCGAGCAGCTTGCGCAGGTGCGCCACGCCGTCCTCGACGTTGCCGCGCACGTCCTTCGCCGGATCGAGGAGCGGCTCCTGCGGCAGGTAGCCGATCTTCGTGCCCGGCAGCGGACGCGCCTCGCCCTGGAACTCGTGGTCCACGCCCGCCATGATCCGCAGCAGGGTGGATTTGCCCGCGCCGTTCGCGCCGAGCACGCCGATCTTGGCGCCCGGGTAGAACGACAGGTAGATGCCCTTGAGGATCTCGCGGGAGGGGGGCACGACCTTTCGCAGGTCGCGCATCGTGAAGATGTATTCGCCGGCCATAGGGCGGCAAAGATAGTGGACCAGCGCGACGAGGGAAGCGGGGCCGGAGGGAGGAAATGCTGAAGGGCGCCCCGACGGGAGCGCCCTTGTTCAGCAACGGATGTTCGAGCGTGTCGCGCCGTTCAGCTCAGGTGCTTGTTGGCCAGCTTGGCGAGATCGAACATGGTGACCTGGCTCTTGCCACCGAAGAACGGGCGGAGCTTGTCGTCGGCGTTGATGGCGCGCCGGTTCTTCGCGTCCTGCAGGCCGTTCCGCTTGATGTACACCCACAGCTTCTTGATCACCTCGGTGCGCGGCAGCGCGCCCGCGCCGACGATGGCGCCGAGCACCGGGCTCGGGGTCATCGGACGCGCGAAGGCCGCGTTGACGGCCCGCTTGGCGGCCTTCTTCTTGACGGCCTTCTTGACGACGGCACGCTTCACGGCCTTCTTCGCGACGGCGCGCTTGACCGCCTTCTTCGCAACGGCACGCTTCACAGCCTTCTTCGCAGCCTTCTTCTTCGTGGCCATTCTTGGCTCCGTGAGAGAGGAAAGGGGTGCTGCGGTGCAACGGGTACGGGACACAAAGTACCAAGTTGTCTCGGCGACGCAATAGGGTTTTCCCTAGGAAAAGTGCCATTTTCCCCTCGGAGCGCGCCTTCGGGCCCCTCGTGGCCCCCTCGGAAGGGAGCCTGTCGCCACGTTTCGGTGTACGCTTCTGCCCCAGGAAACTGACCCCGTGAACCCCGGATTTCCCCTATGACGAACGTGATTTTCGCACTCGCGCTGACACTCGCCGCGCCTCCATGTGCCCCCGACAACGGCGGCCTCGTGCTCCCCGAGGGCCTGTGCGCCACCGTCGTGGCGGAGGGTCTCGGCGGTCCTCGGCAAATCGTCGTGTCCCCCGAGGGGATCGTGTATGCGGCCCTCGGAGATGCGAAGGGCACGCACGGCGTGATCGCCCTGCGCGACACCGACCGCGACGGCGTGGCCGACGAGCGTTACGCCTGGGGCGAGCCCGGTGCCAACGATGTCGAGCTGCGCGACGGCTGGCTCTATCTCGCGTACAAGGACCGCGTGCTTCGCTGGCGGCTCGCTGCAGGGGGCATGCGGCCCGCGGGTGACGCGGAGACCGTCGTGGCTGGTCTGCCCGGGGACAAGAGTCACGGCGCGAAGAGCATCCTCTTCGGCCGTGGCGACACCATGTTCGTCAACATCGGCGCGCCCTCGAACAGCTGCCAGGGCGAGGATCGCGTCTCGGGAAATCCGGGCCGGATGCCGTGTCCGGAGCTCGAGACGCGGGCCGGCATCTGGATGTTTTCCGCCACGCGCACGAACCAGCGGCCCCAGGATGGCGTGCGCTACGCGACGGGACTGCGGAACGCCATGGGGCTCGGCATCGAGCCCCGCACGCAGGCGCTCTACGCCACATCGCACGGTCGTGACCAGCTCGCGCAGAACTGGGGCTTCAGCAACGAGTACGGCGCGGAGAATCCGGGCGAGGAGCTCTCGCTCGTCACGAAGGGGAGCGACTTCGGCTGGCCATACTGCTACTTCAGTCGCGAGTTGGGGCGGAAGGTGCTGGCGCCAGAGTACGGTGGTGACGGGAAGCAGGTCGGACGCTGCGAGAGCGTGAAGCCGGCGGCGACCACCTACCCGGGACACTGGGCGCCCCTGGCCATCGCGTTCGTCCGAAGCGACAAGCTCGGTGCCAACTATGCGGAGGGCGCGTTCATCGCCTTCCATGGCTCGTGGAATCGCGCGCCGTTGCCGCAGGCCGGGTATCGCGTGGTCTTCCAGCCGTTCCGGAACGGCCAGCCGTCGGGCGAGCCGCGCACGGTGGCCACGAGCGCCGAGGGGGACACGGCACTGCGCGCCGCCGGGGTCGCGATGGGCCCGGACGGCGCGCTGTACATCTCGGCCGATCAGAATGGACGGATCTGGAAGGTGACCCGGCGCTAGGGCGCGCTCAATCCGCCGGCGACGTGCCCAGGAGGTAGTCGAGCACCTCGCCGGCGGCGTACCGTGTGCGGCCGCGCAGGAAGTGCTGGATGGTCACGAGGTCGTCGCCGCTGGTGAGCAGTGGCGACTCCTCGACGCCGCCCTCACGCACCTGCGGCAGCCCGATGTTGGCCATCAACGCATTGCAGAGGCAGCGGCGTCCCGTCGTCTCCTCCCGGATGCCGCCCTTCTTCACGTACGCATCCACCGGCTCCGCCGAGCAGCGGTAATCCACCTTGCCGACCTTCGTCTTGTACGCGATGCGCAAGTAGCCCAGGTCGCACACGCGCGGGCGCTTGTCGAGATCCGACGGGTTCGCACCCCAGTCCACCACCTTGAACGGGAACCCCGTGGGCGAGGCATTGGGGTCGGTGAAGACGTCGACGTCGCCCTTCACGGCGTGCTCGAGCACCGAATGCTTGTAGTCCTGGGCGAGTCCGGAGTCGTCGCAGAAGGCGAACAGCGTGCCCACCTGGATGCCGGCGGCGCCGACGTCGAGGGCTGCCTGCAGGCCCTCCGGCGAGCCGGAGCCACCCGCGATCCAGAACGGCAGGCCCAGCTCGGCGAGCTTCGGGAAGTCCACCACGTCGCGCTCGCCATAGATCGGCTCACCGCGCTCGTTGAAGGACGTGGCACCGCGTGGGGGCGCGTTGTGGCCACCGGCGGTCGGACCCTCGACGATGAAGCCGTCCACGCGGCCGCTCGCCTTGCGTGCGAGCATGGTGGCGAGCGAGTTGCTGGCGATGATCGCGAGGAACCTCGGGCGCTTCAGCATCGGCGCAGGACCGTCCCAATACAGCTGCGGGTCGAGCGCAAAGACTTCCGTCTCGCCGGAGGCCAGGCCCTCGACGTCGAGGCGCATGCTCGCGGCGCGGCCCTCGGACATCGCATCGAGTGCGCCCGGCACCTCACGCGGGATGCCGGCACCCATGAGGATGTAGTCGGCATCGGCGAGCATGGCGCCGTAGAGCAGCGCGAGGTTGGGAAGCTGGATCTTGGTCAGCAGGTTGACGCCGACGGGATTCCCGTGGCCTTCCTTCGCGAGCCACACCTCGACGAACATCGCCAGCATCGTGGTCTGCTGCCGCAGCTTGTTCACCACCTGCTTGTACATCGGGAGCTCGCGGTACTTCTCGCCCGCGGCCCGACCCTCTGGCCGGAACCAGCGCGTCAGCACCTGTTCGACCACGCCCGGCATCGGGAATGCCGCCATGGCGCGACGCACGTGTCCGCCCGGATCACCATCCTGCAGGCGACGGACGAAGACGGAGTCGATCGCCGTCCCCGAAACGACGCCCAGCTGGCCGCGGCTCGAGACGGCATGGGCCAGACGCCAGTCGGAAACGGCGATACCCATGCCGCCCTGGATGATGCGAGGAAGAGGGGTGGCATTCATGGGCGGTCAATGTGCCGGGGTGTCCCGGCTGCCGCAAGCATCGCGGAGCGTTCCTCCCCTTGCGGACCCGGGTGATTCCGGGCTAGTTGCATCGGTCATCCTCAGGGGCACCACGCACATGCGCATCGCCGCACTCACGCTCGCCTTCGGACTCGCCGCCTGTGGCGCCATGACCGCCCAGGAGCCGCTCGAGGTGGGCACCAAGGCGCCCGACTTCACGCTGCCCGCGGCGACCGCGGAAGGCATCGTGAAGCCCGTGCAGCTCTCCGAGCTTCGGGGCCGCACCGTCGTGCTCGCCTTCTTCTACAAGGCACGGACCAAGGGCTGAACGGTGCAAATGGACGCGTACCGTGATCAGTACGCGAAGCTCTTCAACGATGGCAAGGATGTCACGCTGCTGGCCATCAGCACCGACGATATCGGCGCGCTGGCGTCGTGGGCCAAGGACGCGAAGTATCCGTTCACGTTCCTGAGCGACACGGGCGGGCACGTCGGTCGTCAGTACGGGGCGTTCAATCCCGCCTACAAGCTCGACAACCGCACGCTGTACGTCATCGGCCCGGACGGGACGATCGTCCATCGCGCGGCGCCGTTCCGCGAGGTGGATCCGATGGCCTACACGGATCTCGGCGCCGCGATCGCCAAGGCGCGCGGCGGGCAGTAGGTCGAGCCGCGTCAGGAGCGGAGCACCCGCTCCACCGCGGCGAGATCGGGCTCGATCTCCACAGGTCGGTTGGCGCGCGATGGCCCAGGCTCCTGCGCGCGGTGGTACTCGAGCAGGATGCCCGGATCCTTCAGGACGTGGCCCGTCAGGATCGCCACGACTCGCGCGTCGGCAGCGATCTCGCCCGACGCGACGAGCCGCTTCACGCCGGCCACGCTCGCCGCGCTCGCGGGCTCGCAGCCCACCCCGGAGGCGTCGATGACCGCCTTCGCCTCCAGGATTTCCGCGTCGGATACGGCGAGCACGACGCCGCGGGTCTCGATCATCGTGCGCACGGCGCGGTCCCACGAGGCCGGGTCGCCGATCTTGATGGCCGTCGCGACCGTCTCGGGCTTCACCGCATGCCGGTGCGCGAACCCTTCCGCAAACCCCATCGCGAATGGCGCGGCGCCGGCCGCCTGCACCGCGGCGATGCGCGGAAGGCGGTCGATCAGCCCCAGCGCGTGCGCTTCCACCAGCGCCTTGCCGAAGGCGGCGGTGTTGCCGAGGTTGCCGGCCGGCACCGCGATCCAGTCGGGCGCCTCCCAGCCGAGTTGCTGCAGCAGCTCGAACACGATGGTCTTCTGTCCCTCGAGCCGGAACGGATTGATCGAGTTCACGAGATAGACGCCGAGCTCGCGGCTCGCCGCCTCCGCGAGCCGCAGGCAGTCGTCGAAGTTGCCACGCACCAGAAGTGTGGTAGCGCCGTACGCGAGCGATTGCGCCAGCTTGCCGAGGGCGACGCCGTCGCGCGGCACGAAGACGAGCGCCTTCAGCCCGGCCTGCGCCGCGTAGGCCGCGAGCGACGCGGAGGTATTGCCCGTCGAGGCGCAGGCCACCGCCGTCGCCCTCACGCGCACCGCCTGCGTGATGCCCACCGTCATGCCGCGGTCCTTGAACGAGCCGGTGGGGTTGTGGCCCTCGTGCTTGAGCCGCAGCTCGCCGACGCCGGCGAACGCGCTCACCGCGCGACGCTCGAGCAGCGGCGTGTTCCCCTCGGGGTGCGACACCGGCGCGGTGGCGGTGGGCAGCACGATCTCCTTGAAGCGCCAGACGCCCGACGCCAGCGGTCCCGGGAGCGAGCAGCATGGCTCGGCGAACAGCCGCCGCAGTTCGGCGGCACCCTTGCCGGGGGGCGCGTGGCGCACCGCCAGAAGTCCGCCGCAGGCGGGACAGCGCGTGGCCGCCATGAGCTCGTCGTGCCTGGCACCGCAGGCGTCGCACTCCTGCCAGGTGCGAGGACCCATGCTGCTCATGCGAAGGCTCCGGGTTCCTGTACCAGCCGCGCGCCGCGGCCGTCCACCTGTGCTACGCGGACCACGCACTCGATGCCGGCACCCTCGTATGCCGAACGCATCGCCAGCGCGATGCGCGCCGCATCCACCTCGCCATCGGCGAGTGCGAACGCCGTGGGTCCGCTGCCCGAAATCGAGGCGCCGAGCGCACCGGCCTCGAGCGCCGCGGCCTTCGCCTCGATGAAGCCCGGCAGCAGATGCCGGCGCGCCGGCTCCGCAATGCGATCGTCGATGGCGCGCCCGAGCAGGCGCAGGTCGCCGACGAAGAGCGCCGCCACCATCGCCGCGACCTGCGCCGCCTGGTGGATGGCCGTGTCACGCGTGACGGTGGCGGGCAGCACCGATCGCGCGTCGGCGGTGCGCAGTTCCTGCGCCGGATGCGCGAGCACCACGCGCAGGGCGGCCGGCACCGGGAGCGTCACCACGTCGATGGGGTCGAGGCAGCGCACCAGCACGACGTTGCCGAACAGCGACGGCGCCAGGTTGTCGAGATGACGTCCCGCCACCGCGGCCTCGGCGTCGAGGCAGGCGGCCAGCACGACCGCCGGCGCGAGCGGATAGCCGAGGGCGGCATTTGCGACGAACCCACCCGCTACCGCCGACGCGGCGCTGCCCCCTTGGCCGCCGGAGATCGGCAAGCCCTTCGTGACCCACAGCGCAAGCCCGTGCGGCGACGCCGCGCGCTCGAGCACCGACTGTGCGGCGAGCGCGGCGGCGTGCCGTGCGGGGTCGGTGGAGAGGGCGGGGTGGCCAGGGTCGCGCAGCTCGATGCCACGCACGTCGAGCAGGTCGGCCGTCACCCAGTCGCCGGCGCCCGCCACGGCGAGCCCGAGCACGTCGAGTCCAGGGCCGATGTTCCCCACCGAGCCCGGCGCGTAGGCGGTGAGTCGCGCCATCAGGCGGGCGCGAGTTTCATCACGTCGTTCATCACGCCGGCAGCGGTCACCTCGAGGCCCGCGCCCGGACCCGTGATCACGAGCGGGTGTGCCGCATAGCGGTCGGTGGTGAACACGACCTGGTTGTCGGTGCCGCGAAGGCCGCCAAGCGCGCTCGACGCCGGGACCGACGCAAGCCCCACGCGGACCGCCTTCCGCGTGACGCTCGCGACGTAGCGCAGCACCTGCCCCTGCGCCTTCGCCGCCTCGACCCGGCCGCACCACTCCGCGTCGAACTCCTCTAGGGTCGCGAGAAAGGCTGCCAGTGGCAGGTGGCGCGCGCGCGCGGGCACCAGCGATTCCACCGCCACCTCGTCCATGCCGCCCGTGAACCCGGCGAAGTGGCCCAGGATGAGCGCCTTGCGCGCGACGTCCATTCCCGAGAGGTCCTCGCGCGGATCGGGCTCGGCGTAGCCGCAGCGCATCGCTTCGCGCACCGTGGCGGAGAAGGGCTTCCCGTCGCCCAGTTCGCTCAGCAGGAATCCGAGCGTGCCGGACAGGCAACCGTCGATGCGATGGATGCGGTCGCCCGACTCGAGCAGCTTGGCGGCAGTGTCGATGATCGGGAGCCCCGCGCCCACCGTGGCCTCGAACAGCAGCCGCTGTCCGCGCGAGCGCGCCAGGGAGTGCAGTGACTGGGCGGTGCTGCCGCGCTCGGTGAGCGGTCGCTTGTTCGCGAGCACCACGTCCATGCCCGAGGCGAGCACGTGACGCAGGATCGCCGCGGTGTCGTCGGCGGTGACGTCCACCACGACGGGGCGGGGCAGCGCATGCGTCGAGATGAACGCGAGTGCCGCGTCCGACGACGTGGACGCCGTGCCGTTGGGCTGATCGCCGAGGCGCCTGCCCTTCGCCTTCTCGTCGGCGAGGCGCTTCACCTCGCGCGGACTCAGGCCAGCGGGGTCGAACACGAAGCCCGAGCGATCGATCACCGCGGCCACCTCCAGCCGGATGCCGGGCCGGCTGGCGCGCGGGAGGAGCCGCGCCAGCGTGCGGCCCACTTGGCCGAACCCCAGCAGGACCACGGCGACGCGCTCCGGCGGGTTCACCGCGCCGCCGCCGATCTTCGCGAGCTGGAATGCCTCGTGCACCGCACGCTGCGCCTCGGCAGCGTCCGACTCGTCGATGACGAACGAGATGTTGAGCTCCGACGAGCCCTGCGCGATGGCGATGATGTTGATCCCGGCGTGTGCGAGCGCACCGAAGACTCGCGCCGCCACGCCACGCGCCCCCGCCATGCCCAGGCCCACCACGGCGACCGTCGCCATGCCACGGCGCAGCTCGACGCGGTCGATGTCCTGCCGCGCAATCTCGTCGTGGAACTCTCGCTCGAGCGCCACGCCTGCCGCGTCGGCGTCGCGCACCGGCACGCCGAACGTGATCGAGTGTTCCGAGGACGACTGGGTGATGAACGTCACCGAGAGCCCGGCCTGATGCATCGCCTCGAAGGTGCGCGCCGCGATGCCCGGCACGCCGATCATGCCGTTGCCCGTCACGGTCACCAGCGCCTGCCCGGAGATGCCCGACACCGCCCGCACCGGCGAGCGCGTGCGCGGCCGGCGTTCGGAGACCTCGGTGCCGGTGGCCTCCGGATCCGCGAACGGCCGCACGTAGACGGGAATGCGCCGGCGCTTGATCGGGATCAGCGAGCGGGGGTGCAGCACCTTCGCGCCGTAGTAGGCGAGTTCCGCCGCCTCGCGCGAGTGCAGCTGCGGGATGACGCGCGCGTCGGCGACGACGCGCGGATCGGACGTCAGGAAGCCCGGGACGTCCTTCCACAGGTGCACCGCCGTCGCGCCGAGGGCGCGGGCGAGCAGCGTGGCGGTGAGGTCCGAGCCGCCCCGGCCAAGCGTGACGAGCTCGGCCTGCTTCGAGGCACCGATGAAGCCCGGCACCACCGGCACGATGCCCTTGGCCAGCAGCGGAGCGAGCACGGCACGCGCGCGCCGGTCGGTGGCGGCGAAGTCGGGCGCGGCGTTGCCGAACGTGCCATCGGTGGCGATGACCTTGAGCGCATCCACCAGCCGCACCTTCCGGCCGGCATCGGCGAGGGCGCCCGCCATCAGCAGCGCGCTCAGCCGCTCGCCCCGCGCCGCGACGTGATCGCTGGTGCGCGCGGTGAGCTCGTGCACCACGCGGAGCCCGGCCAGCAGGGCGCGCAGCTCGTCGAGCGACTCGTCGAGTGCGGCCACCAGCGCGCGACGCGTCTCGGCGCTCCTGGTGGTGTGACGGATGGCCTCGGCGTGCTGGCGACGGAGCGCGTCGAGCGACCCTTCGTCCATCGGCTCGCCGAGCACCGCGCGGCGGGCGAGCTCGAGGAGGCGGTCGGTGACGCCTGCCATCGCCGACACCACCACGACCGTTTCGCCGCCCGGGAAGCGGGACACGATCTGTACGGCATGGCGCACCGCGCCCGCATCCGCGAGCGAGGCACCGCCGAACTTGTGGACCTGTGGGCCACCACGTGCGCGAGGCATGACCGGCGACGTTACCCATCCGCCTCGGGAAAGTCCATCGATCCGGGTGGCGGCCATTCCGTGCGGCGTGTAGTCTCCACGGTCTGCACGAAAAACCTCCGGAGAACACGACATGCGCATAGCCGTCCCGAAGGAGACCGCTCCACTGGAGCGGCGGGTGGGGCTCGTACCCGATGGCGTGGTTCGCCTCGTGAAGGCCGGGCACGCCATCGCGGTCGAGCAGGGGGCCGGCGTCTCCGCCGGGATTCCCGATGCGGCCTTCACGCAGGCCGGCGCCACCCTCGCGCCCGACTTCGCCGGCACCGTCGCCGGTGCCGACCTCGTCGCCAAGGTGCAGCGGCCCACGCCGGGCGAGGTGGCCCTGCTGCCCGAGGGCTCGCTGCTGGTGAGCTACCTCCAGCCGTCCGCCCAGCGGGAGCTGCTGGCCACGCTGGCGGCGCGAAACGTCACGGCGTTCGCCATGGAACTGGTGCCGCGTTCCACCAAGGCGCAGTCCATCGACTCGCTCTCCTCCCAGGCCACCGTGGCCGGCTACAAGGCCGTGCTGCTCGGCGCCGGCATGCTGCCCAAGCTCCTGCCCATGCTGACCACCGCCGCCGGCACCCTGGCGCCGGGCCGGGTGTTCGTGCTCGGCGCCGGGGTCGCCGGGCTGCAGGCCATCGCCACGGCGCGGCGCCTGGGCGCGATCGTGTCGGCGTTCGACGTGCGCCCCGTGGTGCGCGAGCAGGTGCAGAGCCTCGGCGCTGCGTTCGTGGAGGCCGAGGCGGTCAGCACGGCGGCCGAGGGGGCTGGTGGCTACGCGAGGGAACTGGCCGACGAGCAGCAGCAGAAAGTGCTCGAGGCCATCGGCAAGGTGCTGCCCGCCATCGATCTGGTCATCTCCACGGCGCAGATCCCCGGTCGGCCGGCGCCGCGCCTCATCACGAAGGAGATGGTGGCCTCGATGCCCGCCGGCTCCGTCATCGTGGACCTGGCGGCGGAGACGGGCGGCAACTGCGAGCTCACACGCGCGGGCGAGACGGTGGTGGCACACGGCGTCAGCATCGTCGGGGCCGTGAACCTCGCCTCGACGGTGCCACTGCACGCGAGCCAGATGTACGGCCGCAACGTGCTGACGCTGGTGCAGCATCTGCTCGCCAACGGCGGCGCGTTCCAGGTGGACGTCGCCGACGAGATCACCGGCGCCATGGCCGTCACCCACGGCGGCGCCGTTCGCTTCCCCGCACCCTGAGAGGAGGCACGATGTCCGAAGTCCTCGATCCCGAGCGCCTCGCGCTCATGAACCAGTTCCTCAAGTTCTTCATCTTCATCCTCGCCGGGTTCGTCGGGTTCCTGGTGATCACCCGGGTGCCGCCGCTGCTGCATACGCCGCTGATGTCGGCGACGAACGCGATCTCGGCGATCTCCATCGTCGGTGCACTCGTTGCGGCGGGACGCGAGCACAACCAGCTCGCCACGATCCTCGGCTTCATCGCGGTGATCTGCGCCACGATCAACGTCGTCGGCGGCTTC
>JBJMOZ010000313.1:0-6152 GCA_045803465.1 Gemmatimonadales bacterium
CAGCCCCTCGTCGGCCATCTGATCGAGGGTGGGCATCGCGATGGGACCGCCGAAGGCGCTGCCGTGCCCGAAGCCGATGTCGTCGATCAGGACGATCACGACGTTGGGCGCACGCTCCGGAGCGCGCACCTCGAAGCGAGCCGGCGCCTTCGCGTCGCGCGCGTCAAGCACGGCGACGGAGGCCGTCGCGGGCTCGGCGACGGGCAGCACGGTCCGATCGAGGGACCCGCCTGCCGACGACGACCGAACAGGGGTGTGCGGCGACGATCCACCACACGCCCCGACCAGGAAGGCCGCCCCGACGACGCAAACGGACAGCCCCGACCGACGCCGGCGTGGCGGCATGCAGCCTCCAAATATCTGGTATGCGGGATGACGAGCGATTGGCATTGAACATAAGGTCGCCCTGCGCGCACGAGTAGGAGCGACACCGTGCGAGAGGCGCGGTGAAGCGATTCAGGTCAGGGCCGCCGCGCCGCGGTGCCACGCGGATGCGCGCGATCGGGCCGCCGGCGGTAGGTTTACCGCCGTCCGATACCCTACAGGCGCATCATGCTGGACGCGATTCGCAGTTTCCTCACTCGCCGCGTCGTCGCCGAGACGGTGCGTGGCCAGGCGCCTGCCCCGCTCCTCGACGGCCTGCAGGTGGCCGCCGCCGCCCTGCTCCTCGAGCTCGCCCACGCCGACGGCCACTTCAGCGACGCCGAGCGCAGCCACATCGAGGCCGGCCTCGGCCGTCACTTCGCGCTCGACGAGGAGACCACATGCGAGTTGCTCGTGCTGGCGGAGGCGGAGCGCCGCGAGTCGATCGATCACTTCCAGTTCACGCGGCACATCGCGCGGCACTACGACACCGCCCAGAAGCTCCGGCTGGCCGAGCTGATGTGGCGCGTCATTCTGGCCGACGGCGCCATCGCCGAGCATGAGGCGTGGCTGGTGCGAAAGCTCGCCAACCTGCTCGAGCTCTCGCCGGGCTACCTGTCCGACGCCCGGCGTCTCGCGGCCGGAGACGCTGGGCCGGGGTGACGGCTTCGTGCCACCTGCTCGTCACGCGGCCTGCCGGTAGACCATCCCCTCCAGCGTCACCCGATACGTCGACGACGCCGCATCGTGACGCACGCAATAGCTCGTCGGATAGTAGCCCGCGACGGCGACGGCCTGCGGGACCCGCAAGGACGTGCATACGTCGGGCCGCGCCGTCAGGTAGGCGAGCGACACCATCGGCTCGAGGAAGGCCAGCTGCCCGTCGTAGGTGCCGTAGATGAACGTGCGAGAGAAGCCGCGGCTCGGGTCCGCCAGTTCCGGATCCTGCGAATCGACGAGGTGGTTGCCCATGCTCTGGACGGCGGCGCCGACATCGATGTAGCCGTCGGGGACATGGCCCGCCGGCAGCGGCCTGACGGCCCGGGCGGAGTCCTGGCAGTGGATCAGCTCGGCGCAGGGGCCGGCGCGGATGCCCGCGATGACCGCCGGCTCGGCGATGTAGAAGTGGAAGTCGAAGTGCGGCGCGCTCCACACCGGAGGCGCCGGCTGCATGTGCCCCTCCGGATTCCAGTTCAGCATCGCCCAGCGCACCGGCAACTCGAGCTCCTCGGCGCCGTCGGGCAGCGCGAGGTCCACCTGATAGTCGCCCATGCACTCGCCATGGGCGTGCAGGCCGTCCCCGTTCTTGTCGAAGCAGCGGCTGGTCGAGTTCATCCGGGTCGCGAGGCCCGTGAGCGCGGCCGCGGTGAGCGAGATCCCGAGCACCCGCGGCTCACCGTGTGGCCCGCGCTCCACGAACAGGCGCGCGGTCCCGTTGCCGACCGCTACGGCGGGGCCTTCCAGCTTCTCGGCCGCATCGGCCCGGCCGAGGATCGGTGCGATGGCAGCGGCGGCGGTCGTGAGCCCGACGGCGGCCGCAAGGACGATGCTGGAACGGGTGAGCGTCGACATGAAGTGCCTCCTGGGTCCTGGGTGCTGATGCCCAACATCCTACGTGCCAACGATAATTGTTTTCACGACTATCTGAACGACAAAGCTTGAAGGTCCCCTCACGCGGCCTCCTCCGTCGGCGGGAAGGGGCTGAATCCGGCCCGCGCCTCACCGAGCAGGTCCCGCAACAGCCGGAGCTTCTTGGGCCCGAGGCCGCCCAGGGCCTTCTTCAGGAACACCGCCACCGCCTCGTCGAGGCGCGTCAGCATCGCGAGTCCATCCGGTGAGATCAAGAGCTTCACGACCCGCCGGTCATCGCCGTCCCGCCGCCGGCGGGCGAGCCCCAGTTTCACCGTGCGGTCGGCAAGGCGCGTCACGTCAGGATCGCGGTTGATCATCCGCTCCGCGATCTCGCTCATGGTGCGCCCCTCGGCCCCTGCCCCTCGCAGGATGCGGAGCAGGTTGTATTGGCTGGGCGAAATGCCCTCGGCGTTCCGGAGATAGCGCACCCAGGGCTGATCCATGAGCTGCGAGGTGAGGCGGATGGCGATGTAGACCTCCTCCTCGAGGGACTGGAACGGCTTGGTCTGGCGGATCTCATGATAGACGGTTTTCATAAGTACGAGGATAATCGTTGCAACAACCATTGTCCAGAGCCTGCTCGAGCTCTCGCCGGGCTGCCTGTCCGACGCCCGGCGTCTCGCGGTCGAGAACATGGGGGCGGCTGACCGGACGCTCCGCAGGAGTGTCGAGGGGTATGAACTCCGGTGGGCCATGTCGTCACGAGTTCGGGACATCGGAGGGATCAAAATGCCACGCGGAGACAAGTCGGCCTACACGGGCCGCCAGAAGCGGAAGGCCGAGCACATCGAGAAGGGCTACGAGCGGCGCGGCGTGTCGGGGAAGGAAGCCGAGCGGCGCGCGTGGGCGACCGTGAACAAGCAGGAAGGCGGCGGGAAGCGATCGGGCAGCGCCCGGAAGGGCGGTTCGAAGCGGTCGAGCCGCTGACCGCTTCCCTCCACCGCTCGCGGAGCGCGCCGCTTCGAAGGGCGAGCGACGCGACCCCGGGCATTGCGCGTCGACGTGCAGGAAGCGGTTTCCGTTTCCTGCACGCTAGCGGCGCCGTCGTGCGCGACCGGGCCACCCTGAGCCGCATCCGCGCGCTGGCCATTCCGCCGGCCTGGACGGACGTGTGGATCGCGGAAGATCCGCAGGCACACATCCAAGCCACCGGTCGCGACGCGCGTGGACGGAAGCAGTATCGCTATCACAGCGCCTGGCACGCCGCGCAGGACGACGCGAAGTACCTTCGGCTGGGTGCATTCGGTGCGGCCCTGCCCTCGATCCGCGCCCGGGTGAGGCAGGATCTCCGCCGCGCCGACGCCTCGCGCGAACAGGTCCTCGCGCTGCTGGTCACGCTGCTCGAGTCCACCTACATCCGGGTCGGCAATCGCGAGTACGCTCGCATCAACCGCTCGTACGGCCTCACCACGCTCGAGGACCGGCACGTCACGGTGCAGGGCGACCGGATGCACTTCTCGTTTCGCGGCAAGGGCGGCATCCGGCGCGAAGTCACGCTGGAGGACCGCACCCTCGCCCGCCTCGTGAGGCAGTGCCGGGACATCCCGGGCAAGCACCTCTTCCAATACATCGACGAGTCCGGCACGCGACGTCCGGCGCACGCCGGCGAGCTCAACGCGTACATCGCCGAAGTGGCGGCGGGCGGCTTCACGGCGAAGGACTTCCGCACCTGGGGTGGCACGCTGATGGCGGCGGAATACCTGGAACAGCACGATGGACACACCGACCCTCCCGGGAAGAAGGCCATGGTGCGGGATGTGTGCTCGGTGTCCGAGCGACTCGGCAACACGCCGGCGGTATGCCGGAAGAGCTACGTGCACCCCTACCTGCTCGATGCCTACGTCGAGCCGCGCGCATGGACGGCGTGGCGCCGCACCGCGGTAGGTCGGGCCCGAAAGGGACTTTCCGCGAGCGAGACGCGATTGCTGCGATTCCTCGAGACGGCGGTCGCACGGCGACGCGCTGCCTGAACTCCCGCACGGCAGACGGGCGGCCATGCCTGGCCGCCCGTGATCCGGAAATCTGTTCGGGACGCGGCTACTCCCCGATTCGCGCGATCGCCTCGATCTCGACCAGCGTGTCCTTCGGAAGCGTCTGCACGGCCACCGTGGAGCGCGCCGGCCGGTGCTCGCCGAAGTGCTTCGCATAGACTTCGTTCATCACGGCGAAGTCCTTCATGTGCGCAAGGAACACGGTGGTCTTGACCACCCGCGCCAGATCACAGCCCGCCGCCTTGAGGATGGCCGTGAGGTTCTTCATGACCTGCTCGGTCTGGTGCCCGACGTCGCCCGGCACGACCTGCATGGTCTCGGGGTCGAGCCCGATCTGGCCGGCGGTGAACACGAAGCCGCCGGACACGACCGCCTGGCTGTAGGGTCCGATGGCGCGCGGGGCGTCGTCGGTATGCACGGGGCTCGGCATCAGAACAGTCCCTCGATGGTGCCGTCGGCCAGGACGCGGATGTTCTCGGCCGACGGGGTCTTGGAAAGGCCGGGCATCGTCATGATGTCGCCCGCCAGCGCGACCACGAAGCCGGCGCCCGCCGAGATGTAGGCGTCGCGGACCGTGATGCGGAAGCCGTTGGGCCGGCCGAGCTTGGTGGGGTCGTCGGAGAACGAGTACTGGGTCTTGGCCATGCACACCGGCGTGTCGCCGTAGCCAATCGACTCGATCTGCTCGATGTTCTTGCTCGCCGTTGGCGTGAAGTCCACGCCGTCGGCGCCGTAGATCTCCTTCGCGATCGTCTCGATCTTCTGCTTGATGGGCAGCTTGGCGTCGTAGATGGGCTTGAAATCCGCCTTGCCCTCCTTCAGCACGGCCAGCAGTTCCTTCGCCACCGCCACGCCACCCTCGCCGCCCCTGGCCCATACCTCGCTGAGCGCGCCGCGGGCGCCCCACGCCTTCACCGCCTCGAGCACGGTGTCGATCTCTTCCTGAGAATCACTCGTGAAGCGGTTGAGCGCCACCACCGGCGGCACGCAGAACTTCATGATGTTCTTGACGTGCGCCTCGAGGTTCACCATGCCCCGCTTGAGCGCCGCCACGTCCGGCGTGCCAAGGTTTTCCTTCTTGACGCCGCCGTGCATCTTGAGCGCGCGGATCGTGGCGACGACGATGGCCGCCTCGGGCTTCAGCCCGGCGAACCGGCACTTGATGTCGAAGAACTTCTCCGCGCCGAGATCGGCGCCGAAGCCCGCCTCGGTAAGCACGACGTCGCCCAGGCCCAGGGCGAGCTTGGTGGCCGTGACCGAGTTGCAGCCGTGCGCGATGTTGCCGAACGGGCCGCCGTGCACGAGCGCTGGGCCGCCCTCGAGGGTTTGCACCAGGTTCGGCAGGATGGCGTCCTTTAGCAGCAGCGTCATCGCCCCGGCCGCCTTGAGCTGGCCCGCCGTCACGGGCTTCCGGTCGCGTGTGTAGCCCACGATGATGCGCGAGATGCGCGCCTCGAGGTCCTGCAGGTCGCTCGCGAGGCAGAGGATGGCCATGATCTCGCTGCCCGGCACGATCACGAAGCGCTCCTCGCGCGCCGGGCCGGCATTGATGCCGCCGAGGCTCACGATGATGGAGCGCAATGCGCGGTCGTTCATGTCCATCGTGCGAGGCCAGGTGATGCGGCGCGGGTCGATGGCGAGCGCGTTGCCGTGGTGCATGTGGTTGTCCAGCATCGCGCTCAGCAGGTTGTGCGCCGAGGTGATGGCGTGGAAGTCACCGGTGAAGTGCAGGTTGATCTCGTCCATCGGGATGATCTGGGCATAGCCGCCGCCGGCGGCGCCGCCCTTCACCCCGAAGACGGGTCCCAGCGAGGGCTCGCGGATGGCCACGACCACCTTCTCGCCCAGCTTCCGGAGCGCCATGGCGACGCCGATGGTGACCGTGGACTTGCCCTCTCCCGCGGGCGTGGGGCTGATGCCGCTCACCAGCACGAGCCGGCCCGTGGGCTTCCGCGAGCGCACCACTTCCGGCGCGATCTTCGCCTTGGTACGGCCGTAGGGGAGGATGTCGTCGGGCCCCAGGCCCAGTTCCGCCGCGACGTCGGCTATGGGACGGGGCTTCGCGGCCTGGGCGATGGCGATGTCGGACGGGACGGTGGACACGGGGCCTCCCGCTGGGTGGATCGGACGGGCCGCGCGCGACGGCCGCATGAACACCAGTCTAGC
>JBJMOZ010000327.1:0-5121 GCA_045803465.1 Gemmatimonadales bacterium
GGTTCGGGCAGGAGCTGTTCACGATGGCGGAGTCGAAGGGGCCGCTGACGACACTCGCGTACCGCAAGGCATTGGCGGCGGCTCGTCGGTATGCGCGTACGGAAGGACTCGACGCGGCGTTCGCCCGGCATGGGCTCCAGGCCATCGTGGCGCCCACCGGCGGCCCCGCTTGGGTCACCGACCTGCTGAATGGCGACCACTTCGCCGGAGGCGAATCGACGCTCTCGGCGGTGAGCGGCTATCCGGCCATCACCGTGCCGGCCGGCTTCGTCCGGGAACTGCCCGTGGGCCTGACGCTCATGGGCAAGTCGCGCGACGAGGCACGGCTGCTCGCACTCGCCTTTGCGTTCGAGCAGGCCACGAAGGTGCGGCGCGCGCCGACCTTCGTGCCGACGCTCGCGTGACGCTCAGCGCGCGAGCTGGTCGAGCGTGGCGCGGTCGGTGGCACCCACGTGGCGACCGGATTCCTTCCCGCCGCGAAAGGCGATGAGCGTCGGGATGCCGCGGATGCCGAAGCGCTGCGAGGCGAGCGGATTGGCATCGGTATCGAGCTTGAGCACGAGCACGTCGCCGGCACGATCGTGGGCAAAACCGTCGAGTGTCGGCGCCATGACCTTGCAGGGCCCGCACCAGTCGGCGTAGAAGTCCACCAGCACCGGCACCTCCGCGCCCTGAAGCAGCTGGTCGAGCGTCGCATCCGTGGCGGCGAGCGGCCGATCGAGCCGAAGGGGGCGCTGGCAGCCGGCACACTTCGGCCCGTCGGCGAGGCGCGTGAGATCCACCCGATTGGCCGTGTCGCAGAAGGGACAGCGCACGATGGCACGTCTGGATATCGTGGAGGAAGGCATCTTGATTACTCCGAGACTGTCGTAGCCTATTTCGGACGTACTTGCCGGTGACATGCCCCAATTGTCTCAGGATACCTCGCCGAGCGCCGCGCGGCTCCAGCGGAAGGCGAGCCGATTGGACAGGCAACTCGCTCTCCCGTCATGATATAGAGTGGCGCGGGTCCAATGATACCCGGTGTCTCGGCGCCCGGCCCGAGTGGCACTTGATATGCTGAATCCGTGTAGACCGGATGGAAGGCCCTGCCGGTTCGACAGTTGGAGGAGTAGATGAACGACGTGAAGATCACTTCGATGGACCGGCACCAGGACTTCGCGGAGTGGCTCAACGAGCTGCTCGAGCGGGAAGCCGAAGAGGCCGGACACCCCAGCGGGTTCCACGACCATTATATCGGGCTCACGAGCGAGCTCGGCGACTGGGTCGGCGGACTGCGCTTCTATGTGCGGGGTGGCGTCGCGCACCTGCTCGACCTCGCCGTGGCGGAGAGCCACCGCGGTCAGGGACACGCGCACACCATGCTCCAGGCGTTCGAGGAGCGGGCCAAGGAGGAGGGCGCCGACCTGGCCGAGTTCTGGACCGACGACCAGCGCGCCGAGACCCTTCTCGAGACGCTCGGCTGGGAGCGGGTGGTGCGCCGCCCCCGCTACATGTTCGGCCGGTCCTGGACCCTGATGGAAATGCCCCTCCACGAGTAGCCGGCAATCGACCTGGACGGGTACGGGATTACTTTTCGGAAGCAGCGCAACCCGTACCCACAGGCGGTCATGAGTCTCTCCGATTCGGCGCGCGAACTCTTCTCCAAAGTCGAGGTCCTCAAGGATCTCGAGAAGAAGGTCCACGACCTCATGGAAGCCCATGAGCGGAAGCGGACCCTGTGGTTCCCGAGCGATCTGCTGGGCGCCGAGCCCGAGCAGGACCGGCTCGAGTGGCTCCGGCAACTGCGCGAGCGGGCGCGCGGCATTCCCGACAATGCCCGTGCGGCGCTCGCGCTGAACACGTTGACCGAAGAGGGTCTTCCCCACTTCCACCGCCTGCTCGCGGTGCACCTCGGCGACGACAGCTTCTGGCGCAAGTGGAACAACCTGTGGACCGCGGAGGAGGATCGCCACGGTCAGGTGCTGCACGACTACACCCGCGACACCGAGCTCTTCGACCAGCGCACCCTCGAGGTGATGCAGTTCGACTACCTCAAGGAAGGCTTCCATCCGGGCTGGGACTACGATCCATACCGGGTGTTCGTGTACACCACGCTGCAGGAGCGCGCCACGCAGTACTCGCACGGCGCGACGGGTCGCATCGTGGCGGAGTACGAGCCGGGACTGGGGAAGATCCTGCAGGAAGTGGCGCAGGACGAGGCGCGGCACTTCGCGTTCTATCGCAAGGTGTTCGCCGAGATCCTGAAGCGCGATCCGGACCAGGCGCTCGAGTCGGCCGCGCACATCATGCCGGGCATCGAGATGCCCGGGCACACCATGCCCGGCTTCAAGGACCTCGCCGACGTCATCCGCCGCACGGGCATCTACGGCCCGCGCGACTACCTGAAGATCGTGCAGGAGCAGATCCGCACGTGGGGCATCGACCACATCACGGGGCTCTCGGAGATGGGACGGAAGGCGCAGGAGAAGATCCTGGGCATCCCGAGCCGACTCGAGCGCATCGCCGACCTCATCGAGACGCGCAGCCGTGCCCGTACCTTCCAGTTCGAGGTGGTGTTCAATCGCGAGTTCGGGCTGCCGTGATCCGTCGCTGGGCGACGGCGGGAATCCTGCTCGTGTGCGCGTGCGGCAAGCCGGCGCCTCCGCCCGTGGAATCCGGTGCCACCCGTGACGACGTGCCGGCGGAGGCCGCGACGCTCGGCAACGAGCTCTTCGAGCTGATCGACCGCGCGGTGGAGTACCGCAGCGCACACATGGGCCGCCCCGCCGACGCCCTGCGCGACATGGGCGTCGACAGCCTCACGCCGACCACCGCACGCGTCCTCTCGGGCACCGCCCCGATCGCCTTCACCAGCACGCTCCGTCGTCCCGGCACGGCACTCGCCGCGTGTCGCGCCACGGAGGACGTGCTCGAGCAGGCGTCGCTCAACGAGGGCCGCTTCACCGTCACGTGCGAGAGTGCCGGCGGCATGCAGGTGTACGAAGTGGCGCGTCCCACGCTCGCTCCGCGCCAGTGATGGCTGGCGAGATCGCCTTCTGGCTCGACCGGGCGCTTCGCGGCCTCATCGTGGTGGGATTCGGCTACGCGTCCATCGTGGCGGTCACGCACTGGATGGTGCGCTCCAAGCGCCTGCAGCCGTTCGGCGCGTGGCCGCGCCTGGTGCGCAAGGCGAGCGATCCCGTGCTGCATCCCATCGAGCGCCGCCTGCTGCGTGCCGGCGGCAACCCGCAGGAAGGACCGCTGTGGCTCATCGGCGGCGTCATCGTGGGCGGACTGGTCCTGCTGGCGCTGGTACGATGGCTGATGCAGTTCGTCGTGAATCTCGCCTACGTGGCGGATGCCGGCCCGAGGGCGCTGGTCTTCCAGATGGTGGTCTGGGTATTCGCCCTGCTCAACATCGCGCTGCTGGTGCGGGTGTTCTCGTCCTGGTTCGGCATCTCGGAGTACAGGAAGTGGATGCGGCCGTTCGTGTGGCTCACCGACTGGCTGCTCGAGCCGATCCGACGCCGCATGCCGCCGATGGGTGCGTTCGATTTCAGCCCGATCGTGGCCTACCTGGTGTTGATGGTGCTCCGCTGGGCGGTGTTGCGCATTCTCGGCACATGACCTGGGCCACCGCGGCCGGCGACGGAACGCGACTGGCGCTCCGGGTGCAGCCGCGGGCCTCCCGGAACGAAGTGGTGGGCCCGCACGGCGACGCACTCAAGGTGCGACTCGCCGCCCCGCCGGTGGATGGTGCCGCCAACGACGCGCTGGTGCGCTTCCTCGCCGAGGCCCTGGAGTTGCCGCGCGCCGCGGTGATGCTCGTCGGTGGTCTTTCGAGCCGGAGCAAGGCCGTTCACGTGGCGGGGCTCGCACCCAGCGAAGTGGCGCGGCGCCTCGGGGTGCCTGAACGCTGAGGGCTTGCACGAATGGCCGCTCGGTCCGAGATTTGCTCTTGAGAAGTCAAAATCGAATACCGTGGCGATTTGAGCCGATTGCGGCCACGTAAAACAACCTGCTAAAGCTGCGCCCCCGGGGCCCTAGCAGGGATCCCGGGGGCGCATCTTTTTGTGAGGCATCACCCGCATGAGTGGATTGCAGGTCTCGTTCGAGTTCTTCCCGCCGAAGACCCCCGAGATGGAGGAAAACCTCTGGCGCGCCATCAAGCGGCTCGAGCCGCTGGCGCCACGGTTCGTCTCCGTGACCTACGGGGCCGGCGGGGGCACGCGCGAGCGCACGCACCGCACGGTGAAGCGCATCCTCGCCGAGACGCCGCTGGTGCCGGCGGCACACCTGACCTGCGTCGCGGCCACCAGCCCGGAAGTGGATCAGGTGGCGCGAGACTACTGGAATGCCGGTGTGCGCCACATCGTCGCGCTGCGCGGCGACCCACCGGGCGGCGGCGCGTACGAGCCTCCGGCCGGCGGCTATCAGTATGCTGCCGACCTGGTGACCGGCCTCAAGGCGGTCGGCGACTTCGAGATCACGGTGGCCTGTTTTCCCGAGGGCCATCCGGAATCGACGTCGCCGCACCTCGACCTGGACCACCTCAAGCGGAAGATCGACGCCGGCGCCACGCGCGCGATCACGCAGTTCTTCTTCGACAACGATCACTACTTCCGGTTTCTCGACAAGGTGCGACGTCGCGGCATCTCCTGCGAGATCGTGCCGGGCATCATGCCGGTGATGAACTTCCGTACCATGGTCGGCTTCGCCGCGAAGGCGGGCGCGTCGGTGCCGCGCTGGCTGGGGCAGCGCTTCGAGGGGCTCGACGACGACGTCGAGACGCGCCGCCTCGTGGCCGCCACCACCGTGGCAGAACAGGTGCAGGGACTCGTCGAGCAGGGCGTGCGCGAGTTCCATTTCTATACCCTCAACCGCGCCGATCTCTCGTTCGCCATCTGTCACATCCTCGGCATCCGGCCGAAGAAGCCCGCCGCCGTGGAGGCCTCCCCATGACTCACAGCTGCGCCGCGCACACCACCGGCGAGACCGCCATCGCGCCGGCACCGTCGTGGGCGCCAGCCGCGGTCGCCGACGGCACGCCGTGGACCCGCGAGCGCCGCCTTGCCGCGCTCGAGACGCTGCTGCAGCAGCGCATCCTCGTGATCGACGGCGCCATGGGCACGATGATCC
>JBJMOZ010000370.1:0-10402 GCA_045803465.1 Gemmatimonadales bacterium
GAGGCGCGCCGTCCTGAGTTCGAGCGCCGGGATCGTCGCGCCGAACGACCCACTGATCGGCGATGCGTGCACCGCGACCGGACGTTGCTCCTCGTAGCTCAGCGTAAGTCCCAGGCGCGTGCGCGCGCCGAGATCGATCTCGGCGCCGAGACCGCCGCCTCGCACATCGTAGGGATCGCTGTTGTCGTCGCCGAAGAGGAGCGCGCCGAGCGAGTTGCGCACGCCGCTCGTCTCCATGACATCGCCAGCATCGCGGTAGCGACGCTCCGCGAAGGCCCGGAGCGCGAGCGTCGCACGCGGCCGCCAGCGCACGTCGGCGGAGAGCTTGAGCTGCTCGTCGCTGAACCCGTATCCCGTGGAGGCACCGAGCGTCCACGCCGGCGCCACGGCGAGACGGCCACCGATGCCCACGCCGACGCCCTCGACCCGGTTGAATCGCGCGAACTCCGACAGCGACCGGCCGCTGAGCCCCGACGTGCTTCGATCCAGCGCCCGCTGCCGCACCAGCTCCTCCGCGCGCGCCTGCACCTGGCGCGCCTCCATCTCGCTCGCTAGTGCCGTCCCTTCGTCGAGGGCGCTCGTCAGGGAATCGGGCCACGCATGCCGGCTCAGGTCCCCGGGCGGCGCCAGGCGCACCGTGCTTCCGGGGTTCGCGAGCACGATCTGCCCGGCGGTCGGCAGCGGTGGCAGCTCGCGCGTCGCGGTATCGGCGATCACGTCATGACAGCAGATGTCCCAGCGGCCGCGCACGATGCCGCGTGCCGGAAAGTCGAGCCAGGTGCTCTTGCGCACCACCTCGAGCTGCTGCCGGAAGGGCAACCAGTAGCGTCCTTCCACCAGCAGGTTCTCCAGCACGAGGGAGAGCCGCTCGATGCGCGCATCGAGGATCGCCGCGCGCGTGAAGGTGACGGCGAGGCGCACGAGGTCGCCCGCATCCTTCGCGACATAGAGACTGCCCACCATCGCCGGCGCATCGGCCTCTCGCGGCCGCACGAGCAACTCGTAGACCTCGACCCGCCGGCCGTTCGGCAGCGAGAGCGCGAGCGAGTCGACCAGCGCGAAGCTGTGCCGGGCGCGTCCGGCGGGCGAGAGCGGATGCGGCAGGTCCCGGACGTCGTTGCCGTCGCCGAGGACGACGCGATCGCCGAGATTGTTGGTGATGACGCCGTAGCGATCGCGATAGAAACCCACGTCGGCGGGCAGCACCAGCGTGTCGCGCCGGCCCACGATTCGCTGCTCGGTGCGGCCCGGCTGGCGCCACTGCAGCATGGTGGCAAGCTGCTCCACCTTCACGACGCGGGCGCCGAGCCCGAGCTCACCGAGGTCGACGAGAAACTGCAGCGTCCCCGTCGCCTCGGCCGACCACGCCCGGAGCGTGGAGTCGTTGGCCGCCCGGCGCTCGGCGGCGCGATCGAGCACGGCGGTGACGGCCGGCGTGTCCCACGACTGGGCCACCGTCGTGCCGGGCATGCCGAGCCAGACCAGCGCCGCAGCAAGACAGCGGACTCCGCAGAAATACGGCTTGCGGCGAGCGCGGCGGGCGCTATCCTTTTTCGGCCGCGCCGACTGCCGGTCGGCGGGCCCCAATTGCCTCATCCTGAAGAGCTTACGCGCATGTTCATCGCCCCGTCCGTCCGCTGGGTTCCCCTGCTGCTGGGTGTCGCCGCCTGCTCGCGGATGTCGAACACCACCACGGGCAGCGCCGAGCCCGCCACGAATCCGCCCTCGACGACGTACGTCAAGCCGGAGCCCGACGAGCGGCACCTGGGCAACATCCGCCAGCTGACCTTCAGCGGCAACAATGCCGAAGCCTACTTCTCGTCGGACGGCAAGCAGATCATCTACCAGTGGCAGCAGAAGGTGGACGAGGGCTGCGACCAGCAGTACATCATGAAGGCCGACGGCTCCAACATCCGCCGCGTCTCCAACGGCCAGGGCCGCACCACCTGCGGCGCGTTCATCGACCACGACCGCCGCGTCCTGTACAGCTCCACCTTCCAGGACAGCCCGGATTGCCCGCCACGCCCCGACATGTCGAAGGGCTACGTCTGGCCGCTCGGCAACCTGGAGATCTACACCTCGAAGCTCGACGGCAGCGACCTGAAGCAGCTCACGAAGAACGGCCACTACAACGCCGAGACGACGCTCTCGCCCGACGGGAAGACGCTCCTCTTCACGAGCACGAAGGACGGCGACATCGAGCTGTACACGATGCGCGTCGACGGCAGCGACGTGAAGCGGCTCACCACCCGCGTCGGCTACGACGGTGGCGCGTGGTTCTCGCCCGACGGCAAGCAGATCGTGTGGCGCGCCGCCTACCCGAAGACGGCCGCCGACACGGCGGACTACCTCCGGCTGCTCGGCCAGAAGCTCGTGCGCCCCGCGCGCACCGAGGTGTTCGTGGCGAACGCCGACGGCTCCAACGCGCGGCAGATCACCAACCTGGGCGGGGCCAACTTCGCGCCGATCTTCGCCCCGGACATGAAGAAGATCATCTTCTCGTCCAACTACGAGAAGCCGCGCAGCGGCAACTTCGATCTCTACCTGATCAACCCGGACGGCACGGGCCTGGAGAAGATCACCACGCACGCCGACTTCGACTCGTTTCCCATGTTCAGCCCCGACGGGAAGAAGCTCCTCTGGGCCTCGAACCGGCACCAGGCGCTGCCGGGCGAAACCAACGTCTTCATTGCCGACTGGATCCCCTGATTTACCTTTCCCGCATGCCGACCTATACCTACCAGACCCCGACCGGCCGCCGGTTCGACGTGCGCCAGTCCATGAGCGACGCGCCCCTGTCGCACGACCCCGAGACGGGCGAGCCCGTGGAACGCGTGATCAGCGGCGGCTCGGCCCTGCTCACCTCGAAGGAAAGTGCCAAGGTGGGCGAACCGACCTTGGGCGGTGGGTGCGGAGGCTCGTGCAGCTGTGGTCATTGACAAGAACGATATCCGCTGGCTCCCAGTCGGGGCGCTCGTAGTGAGCGCCCTTCTGTTTGTGCTGGCCTGCTTCATGGATGGTTGGGTCTTTCATCATGTTCCAGCAGCGAACGTGTACGGGAACGATTTCGGCCGGCTCCTGCGCATCGCCGGGTTCCTGCCTACCTGGTTCATGGGCGCGCTGGCCCTGGTGATGTACGATCGGAACCGCACGCCCGCCGTGCCATACGGAGCGTGGCACCGAGGGATCATGCTGGCAGTGGCGCCGATCCTGGGTGGCCTGGTGGCGGAGACGCTGAAACTCCTCATCCGGCGCGAGCGTCCGTCGATGCACGGCGGCCTGTACGTCTTCCGCGGTTTCCTGGATCATCCCTGGAGCACGCGGAATCTGGGACTCCCGAGCAGTCACGCGGCGGTGGCGTTCGCCGGAGCCGCGATGCTTTCGTATCTCTTCCCGCGCACCGCGCCGGTCTGGCTGCTCTGGGCGCTGGGCTGTGCCGTGACGCGGGTGATGTCGCAAGCGCACTTCACCAGCGACGTGGTGCTCGCAGCGATCGCCGGTGTCCTCGTCGCCCGGACGCTCGTCGTGGCGCTGGCCCGGCGCGACCGATTCGAGCCGACGCTCTGATGTTCGTCCCGTCCATCTCCCGTTCCCGAGGGATCTCGTGAAACACCTGCTGCGTGTCCTGGCGCTCGTCGCCCTCACCTTCACCGCCGTTCCTGCCCAGGCCCAGCTGCAGGGCGAGTATCCCGGCCTCGAGACCGGCAAGATGTGGACGTTCGACGTCCCGCCGCTCGAGTACTGGTCCAAGCGCTACGACTTCAAGCCCAGCACGCAGTGGCTCGACCACGTGCGCCTCTCCGCCGTGCGCTACGGCGGCGGCTGCTCGGCGTCGTTCGTCTCGCCCAACGGGCTCGTGATGACCAACCATCACTGCGCCCGCGCCTGCATCGAGAGCGCGACGAAGGAGGGCGAGGACTTCCTCTCCAACGGGTTCTACGCCAGGACGAAGGAAGAGGAGCGTGCCTGCCAGGGCCTCTTCCTCGACCAGCTGCAGGAGATCACCGACGTCACGCCGCGCGTGATGCAGGCCATCGCGGGCGCGAAGGCCGCGCAGTCCGGCAAGCTGCGCACCGACGCCATCGCGGCGATCGAGAAGGAGTGCCAGGGCGAGGCGAAGGACAAGGCGTGCCAGGTGGTGACGTTCTATCGCGGCGGCCAGTACAAGCTGTACCGGTTCCATCGCTACAACGACGTGCGGCTGGTGATGGCGCCCGAAGCGCAGATCGCCTTCTTCGGCGGCGACCCGGACAACTTCACCTTCCCGCGCCACGACCTCGACATGTCGTTCGTGCGCGCGTACGAGAACGGCCAGCCGGCCGCCACGCCGCACCACTTCAAGTGGAGCCCCGCCGGCACGAAGGAAGGCGACCTCACCTTCGTCATCGGCAACCCGGGCTCGACCGGCCGCCTGAACACGATGTCGCAGCTGACGTACCTGCGGGACGTGAGCTACCCGGCGCAGATGAAGGCGCTCGACCGCCGCATCGCGACGCTCGAGCAATACATGCAGGCCGATACGCTCAAGGCGAAGGCGCAGCGCAACACCTTCTTCGGGCTGCAGAACACCCGCAAGGCGATCGGCGGCTACCAGACGGGCCTGCTGGACAAGGACCTGATGGCGCACAAGGCGAAGTGGGAGAAGGACTTCATCGCCAAGGTGAACGCCGATCCGGCCCTCCAGTCGAAGTACGGCGCGGCGTGGCGCCAGATCGCCGTCGTGCAGGACTCGCTGGCGAAGTCGGCCGTGCGGCGCCGCTATGAGCAGTTCCAGACCGACGGCGGCCGCCTGCTGCCGATCGCCAGCCTGTTCGCGCGCTACCAGACGGAGATGGCCAAGCCCGACGCCGAGCGCCTGCCCGCCTTCCGGGAGGCCAACCGGCACCAGACCGAGACGGTGATGACCGGCGGCCAGCCGATGGACGTCGCCCTCGAGACGGCCAACCTCACCACCTACTTCGAGGCGATGGCGCAGGAGCTGCCGGCCACGCATCCGGTGCGGAAGGCCGCGATGGGCGGCAAGACGCCGGCCGAGGCGGCGAAGGCGATGGTCGCGAGCAGCGTGCTCGTGGATGCGACGGCGCGGAAGGCGCTGTTCGAGGCCGGCGGCGACGCTATCGCGAAGTCGAACGACCCGTTCATCGCGCTCGCGCGCACCATCGACCCGCTCGAGCGCGCCAACGCGAAGTTCGTCCAGCGGCAGCTCGACGCCGAGACGGCCGCGTCGGAGAAGGTGGCCCAGGCGCTGCTGGCCACCCACGGCAACGGCGTATCGCCGGACGCCACCTTCTCGCTGCGCATCTCGGATGGCGAGGTGAAGCGCTATCCGCTGAACGGCACGTACGCGCCGGCCTACACCACCTTCTCGGGTCTCTACGACCGCAGCCGTGCGTTCGAGGGCGCCGGCCCGTGGGCGTTGCCGAAGCGCTGGCAGGAGCGGAAGGCGAAGCTCGACGACAGCACGCCGTTCAACGTGGCCGCCACGAACGACATCATCGGCGGCAACTCCGGCAGCCCGGTGGTGAACAGGGACGCCGAGGTGGTGGGACTCATCTTCGACGGCAACATGGAGATGCTGCCGAACCGCTTCCTGTTCACCGAGAAGACGGCCCGCTCGGTGTTCGTGGACTCGCGTGCGATCATCGAGGCACTGCGGAAGATCTACGACGCGGATGCGCTGGCGGACGAGCTGCAGGGGGCGAAGACGGCGGCGATGATGTAGAAGCCGGGAAGCACCCCGGTCATCGCGAGGCGTGACTCGAGTCAGCGAACTTGAGTCACGCCTCGTTCCGTATCGCGTCGTACATGCTCGATGAACAATCCCATGCCATCCGCCACCTGCTGCGCGAGCGCCAGGTGGTTCTTCGTGAACGCCCCCGGCGTGCCGGTGGTGATGATCATCGCGCCCGTCACGGCGTTCGCCACGCGGAGCGGGAAGACCAGCTCGACCTCGAGCCCGCCGCCCATGACCCCGTGCGGGGCCTCACCGGCGAGGACGTTGCCCACCACGCCGGGGACGATCGGGGCCGACGGGAGGTCGGCGAGCGAAGTCGTCTCGCCGGGGACGATCATGACGATGCGGTCGCCGTCCACCCGGAGCGCGATGCGCATGCGATGGAAGGGAAGCAGCGCCGTGGCCTCCGACGCGTAGTCGCGCAACCCTGCCCCGAGCTCGCTCGAGGTGGCGAGCACCGTGGCCATGCGGCGCAACTGCACCGGCACCGAGTTCGCCGATCCGAGCTGGGCGCGCATCCCGCGGGTCTGGTAACCCTGCACCATGCCGTCCACGCGCGCCGCGATCCACGGCGCGATCAGGGCGAGACGGCGCGCGTCCTCGTCGTCGTAGATGCCGGCCTCCGCCGCAGCGATCAGCAGGTGGCCCACGAGCTTCTCGGCGACCACGAGGCGCGCGGCGAGCACGCTGCGCACGCCGTCGGCGGCCCAGGCGCGCCAGCGGGTGTCGGCCATGACGTCCTGCACGACGATCGCGTCGGTTTCGCCCACGATGGCGGCGGGATCGAGCACCTCGCGTGGCACGATCAGCGAGGCGCGACTCCAGAGCGCGCCGCTGTCGTGGCCGTCGAGGCGGTACGCCTGATCGTTGACGCCGCCGGCGATGAGCAGCTCGAGTCGCTCGACGGGCATCAGCGTCGCGAGCGCCGCGCCCACTTCCGCGGCGAAGGCGCGCGGCGAGAGGGCGCCGCGCGTGGCGCCGCCGATGCGCTCGAACGCCCGCTGCTCGTCGGCGCGCACGTCGTGCACGCGGTCGGGCTCCCCGAGCCGCGCCAGCACCGGGGCGATGCGCCGCGCGATGCGGTCCATGTCATCGATGGTCGCCGCCTGCCACGCCTGCCGCGAGAATGCGCCGAACAGCATGAGCCCCACGTCCCGCCGGCCGACGCGCACCGGGCGCGCCACGGCCGAGCGGTAGCCGGCGTGCTCGAGGATGTCGGCGAGCAGCAGCATCTGCGGACCCGACACGCGCGGCCCGGGCAGCGGGATGCGCAGGTTGTCCTGTGCCAGCGACGCCGGACCGATGAGCTGCGCCCCCTTGGGCGTGTAGACCCAGAGCGCCAGCAGGTCGTGCGGCACGTCGCTGCCGATGATGTTGGTGAGCGCGTTGTACCACGCCGTCAGCACGTCCGCATCCTCCAGGGACTCGTACGGCCCCGGGAGCGGAATGAGGAGCGTCGGCTCCACGATGCGGCCGGCATCGTCGGGCATGAGCTCGGGCGTGATTGGCGTCATGCAACAGGGCAAGAGCAGGAGCCGTGCCTCTGATTGCACTTGCATAACATGCAGAAGAGTAATGGTTTGGCGGTATTCAACCCAGCTTGCCGCGTTCAGTCCGACGCGAATTGCCAACAGATATCATTTGCGCAGAATACCCCCACCCCCTATATTGCCGTCAGCCTTCAATGGAGCTGAACCAATGGCCTCGATGACCCTGCACATCTCCGGCATGAGCTGCGGCCACTGCCTGAACGCCGTGAAGAACGCCCTCTCCGCCGCCCCCGGTGTCCAGCTGCGCTCGGTGCAGATGGGCCGCGCCGAGGTCGACTACGACCCGGCCGTCACGAGCCCCGAACAGATCAAGGACGTCGTCACCGATGCCGGGTACGACGCCGTCCCCGCGAGCGCCTGAGACGCCCATGACCACCACCGCCGCCGTCCGTCAGCGCCTCGACATCGGCGGCATGACGTGCGCCGCGTGCAGCGCCCGCGTCCAGCGGGCGCTCGAGCGCACCGAGGGCGTCGACCAGGCCGCCGTGAACCTGATGACCAACTCGGCGGCCGTCACCTACGACCCCGAGCGCACCTCGCCGCAGCAGCTCATCGCGGTGGTCGAGAAGACGGGCTACGAGGCCAGCCTGCCCGCCGACGAGTTCGCGGCAGCCCGGCCCGCGGCCGATGCGCACGCCCACGACCACGCGGTGGCGACGCTCGCGCGGAAGGCCGTGTTTTCGCTCGCGGTGTTCACGATCTCGATGCTGCTCAGCATGGTGGTCGCCGAAGCGCCCCACGGCGGGCGGAACGCCGCCGACGACCTCCTGATGCGGCTCATGCATCCGCTCACCGCGGTGGTGCTCGCCATCCCCGGCGTGGCCGCGGTGTCGCCAGGCGCGTGGCGCGTGGTGCTGCTGCTGCTGACCATTCCCGTGGTGTTCTGGGCGGGCCGCCACTTCTACGTGCGCGCATGGTCCGCGGTGCGCCATGGCGGGGCGGACATGAACGTGCTCATCGCGCTCGGCACCGGCGCGGCGTTCCTCTTCAGCGTGGCCACGACGTTCTTCGCCGACTGGTTCATCGGGCACGGGCTGGAGCCCGCGGTCTACTACGAGGCGGTGAGCGGCATCATCGCGTTCATCCTGCTGGGCAACTTCCTCGAGGAACGTGCGAAGGGACGCGCATCGGACGCGCTCAAGCGGCTGATGCGGCTGCGGCCCGCCACCGTGCGCGTGCTGCGCGGCGGCGCGGAGCTGGACATCCCCGTGGAGGAGCTGCGGCCGGGCGACGAGTTCCGCGTGCGCCCCGGCGAGTCCATCGCGGCCGATGGCGTCGTGGTGGATGGCCGGAGCACCGTCGACGAGTCCATGCTCACCGGCGAGCCCCTCCCCGTGGCGCGCGCCGCGGGCGAACGCGTCGTGGGCGGCACGGTGAACCGCACCGGCGCGCTGCGGGTGCGCGTGACGCGCGTCGGCGCCGACACGGTGCTCGCGCGCATCGTGCGCCTGGTGCGCGAGGCGCAGGAGACGAAAGCCCCCATCCAGCGGCTCGCTGACCGTGTGGCGGCGGTGTTCGTGCCGGTGGTCGTCGTGCTCGCGCTCCTCGCGGGGACGGCGTGGCTCGCGTGGGGGCCTCCGCCCGCCTACCTGCACGCGCTGGTGGCGGTCGTGACGGTGCTCATCATCGCCTGCCCGTGCGCCATGGGGCTCGCGGTGCCGACGGCCGTGATGGTGAGCACGGGGCGCGGCGCCGAACTGGGACTGCTCGTGCGTGGCGGCGAAGCGCTGCAGCGCGCCGAGGACATCGACGTGGTGCTGCTCGACAAGACGGGCACGATCACCGAGGGGAAGCCGCAGGTGGTCGAGACGATGCTGGCGCCCTCGGCGCCTGCGGCGGTGCCCGATGCGTGGTGGCTGCTGCGCTTCGCGGCGGCCATCGAGCGCGCGAGCGAGCACCCGCTGGCGGAAGCCGTGCTGAACGCCACCGGCAACGTAGACCTGCCGCCGGCGGAGGACATCGAGATCCTCGTGGGCCGCGGTGTCACGGGCCAGGTGGAGGGCCACCGCGTCGCCATCGGCAGCGAGGCGATGCTTGCCGCACTCGGCATCGACGCCACGCCGCTCGCAACCCGGGCGCGCGCCGCGCGCGAGAAGGGCGCCACCACCGTGTTCGTTGCCGTCGACGGCGTGCTGGCGGGCGTCCTCGCCATCGCCGACCCGATCCGTGCCACGAGCGCCGACGCGGTGCGCCAGCTCACCAACCTCGGCATTGAGGTAGTGCTCCTCACCGGCGACCGTCGCGACACGGCCGAGGCCGTCGCGCGGCAGGTGGGCATCGACCGGGTCGAGGCGGAAGTGAGCCCCGAGCACAAGCTCGACGTGGTGAAGCGCCATCAGGCCGAGGGCCGGCGCGTCGCGATGGTGGGCGACGGGCTCAACGACGCGCCCGCCCTCGCGGCGGCCGATGTGGGCATCGCGATGGGCGGCGGCACCGATGTGGCCATGGAGACGGCGAGCATCACCCTCATGCGGGGCGACCCGCGCGGCGTGGCCCAGGCCCTGGCACTCACGCGGCGCACCATGCTCATCATCCGGCAGAACCTGCGATGGGCATTCGTCTACAACATCATCTGCATCCCGATCGCGGCAGGCGCTCTCTACCCCGCGTTCGGGCTTCGCCTCACGCCCACGCTGGCGGCGGCGGCCATGGCGCTGTCGAGCGTGAGCGTGGTGAGCAACAGCCTGCGACTGCGAGGATTCGGCAAGTGAGCAACGAGACCGTACCCGTCACCTGCGCCTGCGGCACCCGTCCGGGCGACGGCACCCACGCCGTGGCCGTGGACCCCGAGATCAAGCACGCCGTCCTCACCCGCCTCAGGCGCATCGAGGGCCAGCTGCGCGGGCTGCAGCGCATGGTCGAGGAGGAGCGCTACTGCGCCGACGTGCTCACGCAGGTGTCGTCGGTGCAGGAAGCGCTTCGTGGCGTGAGCCGGGAGCTGCTCGCCAACCACCTGCGCCACTGTACCACCACCGCGCTCCGTTCCGGCGATCCGGCACAGGCCGAGACGGTGTATGCAGAGCTGCTCGACCTGGTGCAGCGCGCGTCGCGTTGATGGGGCAGAAGGAGTGAGCTAGTAGCCCCTGCTCATTGCGAGGAGCGAGAGCAGCGAGCGACG
>JBJMOZ010000156.1:0-5276 GCA_045803465.1 Gemmatimonadales bacterium
CCGGTCTTGGTAGGACACCGGGTGGAGAACGATGATCCGGCGTGCAGATGCGTGCACGGAGCGGACGGTCGTGCCTGCCGCCTCCGGTCTCGGGACCGCTATCATTGGGCTCCGTCCCTTCCCACAGGAACCCCATGCCCGCCCCCACCGATGAAATCGGCGCCCTCGAGCACGCCCTCATGGACGCCTGGTGCCGCAAGGACCGCGCGGCGCTCGAGCAACTGGTCGGCGACGACTTCGAGTTGTCCAGCGCGCTCGGCCGGCGCATGGCTCGCGCGCCCTGGCTCGAGGCCGCGATGGACCGGTTGCACATCAACTGGTTCCGCTTCGAGGAGCTGGAGGCGCGGTCCGTCGATGCCGCCGGCGAGGTGATCGTGGTGCACGGGAAGGTGAACCAGCGCGCCACCGCCGAAGGCCGCGAGTGGCACGGCACGTTCCTCGTGACCGACGTATGGGTACGACGGGAAGGGCGCTGGCAACTGGTGGCGCGCCACGGGTCGGCGCTGCCGGGACACGCGCCGTAGCTGCACGCGAAGGGCAGGGGGGACGATGACGACGACGGTGCAGGTCAACCGCGCGCCCGTGCTGACGCTCTGGGCCACGGTGGTGGCAGAGCGGCTGGGGCACTCGCGCGAGGAGGCGCTCTCGCTGGGCCGCGCGGTGGCAGGCCTCAACGCGCAGTCGAAGGGCCGGCGGCTGGGCATCTACGAGGGGAAGGACGAGCCCGCACGGAAGGCGCCGGCCACGCGGAAGTCGGCCGCACGCACGCGCCTCGTGGAGATCCTCGGTCGCCAGGTTCCCGTCACGAAGACGGCGCGCGGCGACCGCGCCGTGCTCAAGGATGCGGTGATCGAGCCGAAGGGCGTCGAACGCTACCTCGCGCAGAAGTTCGGCGATGCGCTCGAGGAGGCCACCGCCGCGATGCGCGCCCTCGCCAAGGCGTACACCCCGCGGCAACTGGGCAGCATGGCGTACGTGCTGTACGAGCGCTTCCGGCCCGAGATCCCCGCGGGGGCGCGCGGCTGGGGCGCGAAGGGTCCGCTCGACCTGGAGCACATCCGCCGGATGGCCCACCGGGCCGACGACGGCTAGCCGTCGTCTCCTCTTCTCCATCGGAGCTGCCATGTACGAACGCGCACATCATCCGCCGGTGCCGTTCCCCGTCTTCCTGCGGCGGCTCGGCAACCACTTCGCCATCGTGGCGGCGCTGCTCGCCGTGTCGCTCGCGGTGGGCATGTTCGGCTTCCACCGACTGGCCGGCTACAGCTGGATCGACGCCTTCCTCGACACGGCCATGCTCCTGGGCGGCATGGGCCCGATGGGTCCCGACCTCCCGGACGATCCGGCGAAGCTCTTCGCCGGGTTCTACGCGTTGTATGCCGGCTTGCTGGTGCTCGTGGCGGCGGGCGTGCTCTTCGCGCCGGTCGTGCACCGGATCATGCACCACCTGCACTGGCGCGAGGGGTGACGCGATGCAACAAAGCGACCTCGCCCCGGGGGCGAGGTCGCTGGATGCGACGTCCTGCGGATGTCGACTGGCGGAGAGCTAGTGCGTGCTCGTCCGGGCCCGCTTGCGCGAGCGGCGCTGGGCCGCGGCCGACTTGATCTTCTTCGCGATGCTCGGCTTCACGTAGTGGCGACGGTCGCGCAGCTCCTTGAGGAGGCCCGACTTCTGCACCTTGCGACGGAACGCCTTGAGCGCGAGCTCGATGCGATCGCCTTCACCCACCGACACTTCGATCATCGTCTTCCTCTCATGCCCGCGATGCGGGCGGGATTGAACGTACGAGGTCGGCTTGCCGTGAAGCGCACCGACCCCGCACTGGAAACTGGTTTGCTTCCGAGCCTACCTGGCTCAGTTGCCCAGCTTCACCACGTTCTCGGCCGCGGGGCCCTTCTGGCCCTGCACGACGTCGAACTCCACACGGTCGCCCTCGCTGAGGCTCTTGAAGCCTTCCGCGCGAATGGCCGAGTGATGCACGAAGCAATCCTTGGCGCCACCCTCGGGGGTGATGAACCCGAAGCCCTTGGCGTCATTGAACCACTTGACCGTGCCGGTAGTACGAGCCATGTCCTGCTCCTTCAACTGTGTAATCGGAGTGCGGATTGGCCGTACATGCCGACTACTGGTTTCTCGTGATCGAGCCCTCACGAAGGGCGTTCCTGCAGAAGCATTGCTGATCCTGCATCGCGATGCCGATCAAAAGAGGGCTGGCGCGGACGCCAGCCCTCTGGTGTCGTCGGAACTCGTACGCCCATCGTGGGCGCATCTGCATCGCAGGACACAAGGTAACGTGGGAGTGTCAAAAGGGATAGGGGGAGGGAATCCGTGCTCGCCACGGGGGTACCTCCACGAAGGAGGCACCGATGGGACTCAATTACGAGCAACTCGACGCCGAGACCCGCCGCCTGATGCTCGAGGAACTCGAGCTCGACGTGCGGGAGGGCGAGATCTACCGCAGCCAGCGCCTCGTGCAGGGCAAGGAGTCGGAATACCTGGTGCTCCTCAGCGCGGCCATCGTGAGCGAGAACGACGACTGGCTCGCCCGCCAGCTGGTGGCCCATAAGATCTTGGAAGAGCACGAGTTGCGTCGCACGCCGAAGGGCAATGTGACGGTGGCGCGGGTGCCCTCGAACGCCGAGCAGATCCTGGCCGAGGGCGAGTTCAACCGGTACTACGTGCGGGCGCTCTGCCGGCGGGTGGAAGAGATGCCGGGGACGGTGCTCGAGATCTACCGGGCCAAGGAGGTGGACCAGCCGCGCAACGAGTCGGCGCTCCGGGTGGGGCACGAGGTCTCGTCGATCGTGCTGCTGGCCGATCTCAGGACCGGCACCCGGGTGGATGCCGCCTTGGGCGTGCCGTCGGGGCCCAACTCGGGACTCACCGTGCGGATGCGGCGCCGGGAGGAAGGCGAGATCCCGCCGACCCAGCCCATCGGTCATGAGACGGCGCCCAACCCGCCCGGCACCGACTACCTGCCGCCGCCCATCCAGCGAGGTCCTGGCGGTGGCTGAGTAGATTGGGCGACACCACCATCACATCAGGTGCCGCCATGACGCACATGCTCGGCCTCCGCACCGTGAAGTACGTCGTCACCGACCTCGCCCGCGCCCGCGCATGGTATGGCGAGGCCTTCGGGCTGGCCCCCTATTTCGACGAGCCGTTCTACGTCGGCTTCAACATCGGGGGCTACGAGCTGGGGCTCGATCCCGACGTCTCGACGCAGCAGCCGGGCGCGGGCGGCTCGACGGCCTACTGGGGCGTGACCGACGTCGCGGCGACGCTCAAGCGGCTCGAGACGATGGGTGCCCGGCCGCACGAGCCGCTGCAGGACGTGGGCGACGGCATCCGGGTGGCCGCGGTGCGAGACCCCTTCGGCAACCTCTTCGGGCTCATCGAGAACCCGCACTTCAAGCTGCCGTGATCACCCCTGAGAAGGAGCGCATCGTCATGCTGCGCGAGCTGATGGTCGTCGCGATGGTGGGCGCTGCCGCGTGCGGCGGGTCGGGCAGTGGAGCACAGCAGTGGCAGGGCACGCCGCGTCCGCTCGCGTCGCTGCCGCAGTCGGCGCGGTTCATGCCCGACGCCGCCTTCCACGGCTCGGGCACGCCGCTCTCCACCGACAGGTGCCTGACGCACCTCATCGATCCCACCAACAACGTGCGCCTGACGCTGGTGCGCTCGGTGGGCGTCGACGCGAAGGCCGCCGCCGCGGAGGCGGGCGTGAGCACCAATCGCAACCCGGAGGGCGACTTCTCCCTGGAGCCGCAGTTCCAGTACGGCCTCCGTGCCGGCGAGCTGCTGCGGGTGGACTGCGCCACCGGCCGGGCGCTCGGGGCGGTCACGCGGTGACGTCGAAGCGCCCGCCCACGGGCGGGCTCGTGTATTCCACGCACCACGGATCGATGTGCCCGTCGTGCCGCAAGCCGATGACGCAGTGCACCTGCCGCAAGTCGGCGCCGCCGCCCAAGGGTGACGGCATCGTGCGCGTGGGCCGCGAGACCAAGGGCCGAAAGGGCAATGGCGTGACGGTGGTGACGGGGCTTTCGTTGGGAGGTGCCGAACTGGCGGAAATGGCGTCGCAGCTCAAGCGGCGCTGCGGCTCGGGCGGCACGGTGAAGGACGGCGTCATCGAGATCCAGGGCGATCACCGGGACCTGGTGGTGGCCGAGTTGCAGAAGCAGGGCTACGTGGTGAAGCGCGCGGGCGGCTGACGGCCCGCACCTCCTCGACATCGAATGGCAGGATCGACGATGACGCCTTTGCAGCGTTCGTCGTGGCATGGCTGGGGCTGGACCGCGGACGAGCTGCGCCGCCGCTGGCGGCCCGTCGTCGCCTACCAGCTGCTGACGTCGCTGGCGGCGGCACTGGTCGTGACACCGCTCGCCACGGTGATGCTGCGCGCCATCCTGCAGTCGGCCGGCACGGTCGCAGTGAACAACTACGACCTGGTCGGCTTCTTCCTGTCGGTGCGTGGGCTGCTCTTCCTCGTCGCGGCCATCGCGGTGGGCCTCGCGCTCTTCTTCCTGCTGCAGGCGGGCCTGGTGCTGCTGACGGCCGACACCGTCGAACGCAGGAACCCGTTCGCCACGCTCCGACACGTCGTGGGGACGCTGCCGCAGCTCGTGCCGCTCGGCCTCCGGCAGCTGCTCGGGCTCGTGCTGGCGCTGCTGCCGTTCGCGGCGATGATCGCGATGGTGGTGCTGCCGCTGCTCAAGCTGCACGACATCAACTACTACCTGCACGAGTCGCCGCCGGAGTGGAAGCGGGCGCTGCGCGTGGCCGGCATCGCGGGCACATGCTACCTGGCGCTTGCCGGCTGGCTCGCGGCGCGCTGGTCGCTCGCGCTGCCGGCCCTCCTGCTCGGCGGGGCGAGCCTTGGCGCGGCGATGAGCGAGAGCTGGCGAATGACCAGGGGGCACGCGTGGAAGATCGTACGCGTCGTGGGCGGCTGGTGGCTGCTCCTCTTCCTCCTCAACCTCGTCGTGGTGGCGCTGCTCACGGGCGTCGCGCGACCGCTCGCCGCGGCCGCCGGCACGCACGTCCTGGCGGTGTTCCTGCTGGTGGCGACGGTGATGTCGCTGGTGTTCCTCAGCGGTTTCGTGTGGCTGCTCGCGGGGCACGCGGGCCACGCCACGCTCGTCAACGCGATGTACCGGCAGGCCGGAGGCATGCGCACCGAGGCCGAGGCCGCGCCATTGGCGGGGCCGCCGCTGTCGTTCGCCACGATCGTGGTGGCGACGCTCGTCATGTTCGCGGGCACCGTGGCGCTGGG
>JBJMOZ010000181.1:0-3040 GCA_045803465.1 Gemmatimonadales bacterium
CCACGCGCAGCCAGGCGGGACTGAGCATGTAGGGGGTCGTGAGCAGCTGCTCGAGCAGGTCGAGCGCCTGCTTGCGATCCCCGTTGAGCATGTGGATCCGGCAGAGCTGGTGCGTGAGGTACGCCCGATCGAATTTGTTGGCTCGCTCGAGCCCCGATCGTGCCGCACGCACTGCCGAATCGCCGCGTCCGGCGTACGCCAGGGCGAGTCCGGCCAGCACCGCCGGCTGCGCCTCGTCGGGCGCCGCTCGCGCGCGCGCGCTGAGGATCGCCGCCGCCGTGTCCCCGTACGCCCGGCTGCGGGTGCCGTCGCCCAGCAATCCGTAGACCTGCGTGAACACCATGGCCCGTAAGCCCGGGTCCTGCCCGAAGGCCGTGCTGTCGGCGGCGAGCAGTATCCGCAGGCTCTCGTCGCCGAGCAGCCAGTACATGTCCCAGAACAAGGCGAAGTGTACGGCGACCTCACGCGGGTCCGCTGCGCGAAAGGCTTGTTGCACCGCCGCTCGCGCGCCCGCGGTGTCGCCGAGTCCGACCCGCGCGATTGCCTTGAACTCCAGCGCGTCGAGGCCCGAGGCCTTGAGCGCCAACGAGGCATCCGCGGCCTGCTCCGCCTCGGCGAAGCGTCGCAGGAAGAGCAGCGACACCGCTAGCTCCGTCGCGAGCTGTGACGACCGCGGATCGAGGGCGCGGGCCTTCTCGAGCTGCTCGGCGGTCTCCTCGAAGCGGCCGTTCACCCGTCCCATCACCCCGAGCAGGATACGGAGCCTGGCATCGTTGGGCGCTCGCCGGAGCCCGTCGCGAAGCAGCGCGATGGATGAGTCGATGTCATGTGGCACCAACGCCTGGCGCATCGCCCCGACAAGCGCGGTGGTGGGACTGCCGGGCGCGAACCGCTTGGCGTTTTCGAACGCGAGCTCCATGTTCCTGGCCGCTTCCGGCGAAGGGGCGATGAGCACGTAACTCAGGCCCCACGCGCGCGCCAGCTCCGCCCAGGCCTCCCCGAAGCTCGGGTCAAGCGTCGTCGCCTGCGTCATGTAAGCGCGCGCCTTCTCCACCATCGGGATGGTGAGCTCGTCGACGTAACGAAGGCCACGTACGTAGGCATCGTACGCCTCGACGTTATCCGTGGGCCGTGCATCGAGCGTCGCGTGCTGTGTGGCACCCAACGCGACGCCCAGCTCCTGCGCCACCTGCGTCGCGATGTCGCCCTGCACCTCGAACACGTCGGTGATGGACGCGTCGAATGGCTGCTGCCAGCGAATGGTGGGTGTACCGTCGATCCCCACCTCGACCAGTTCCGGGCTCACCTGTACACGAGTGCCCTCGCCGGCTTTGGCCCACCGCACCTTCCCCATGAGCAGGTAGCGCACGCCCAACTCCCGTGCGATGGCCCCGGCCGCCTTTCGCGTCGCGCGATACTCGTTGGAGCTGGCGGAGGCGATCACGGTAAGGCCGGGCAGCGCCGTGAGCTTGCCGCGCACCGCATCGGTGACGCCGTCAGCGAAATCGGCATCGGACGTGTCGCCCAGGTTGGCGAACGGCAGCACGGCCACACGACGCTCGCCGGAGACCGGGGATGGCGAACGTGCCCGGCGCGATGCGACGAGTGCCCCGAGGGCAAGCACGCCGGTAAGCAGGGCGATGACGACCGTGCGGCGCCCCAGCAACGTCGAACGAGCGGTGGCGGCGGTCACCGCTGGTGGGGTCCCGGACGGCGTCAGCTGCTCGTGGCGCATGGCGCGGGCAAAGTCCGCCACCGTGTCAAAGCGCTCATCCACCCGTACCGCGAGAGCGCGCCGAATCGCCTGGTCGTGGGTATCGCTGACCTCCGGGCGCGCCGCTCGCACGCTGGGCGGAGCTACCGACATCCGCGCGGCGATCACCGCAGCCGCCGTCGGTCCGGTGAAGGGCAGTGTCCCGGCCAGCATCTCCCAGCAGACGGTCGCGAGCGCGTACTGGTCGGCGCGTGCATCGATGGACTTGTCGCCCATGGCCTGCTCGGGACTCATGTACGCCGGCGTGCCGATGGCGAGGCCCGTGTCGGTCAACTGCTCCGCCGCGCCGCTGCCGATCGAGCGCGCGATGCCGAAGTCGGCGACGAGCGTGCTGCCGTCGGCCGCCAGCAGGATGTTCTCGGGCTTGATGTCGCGGTGGATGACGCCCTCACCGTGCGCGTACTGCAGCGCCTGCGCAGCCTCCCTGGTGATCCGGAGCGCCTCGTCCACCGGCATCCGACCGTGCCGCACCAGACGCTCGCGCAGCGACTCCCCGCGGACGTACGGCATCGTGTACCACAGCAGGCCGTCGGCCGCGCCCGAGTCGAACACCGACAGGATGTGGGGATGCTGCAGTCGGGCGGCGAGCCGGATCTCGCGCTGGAAACGCTCGGCGCCCATCGCGGCGCCAAGATGCGGATGCAGCACCTTGAGTGCGACTGGGCGATCGTGGCGAAGGTCGTGCGCCAGCCACACGGTGGCCATGCCGCCGCGCCCCAGCTCGTGCTCGAGGCGGTAGCTATCACCCAACGCGTCTCGCAGGGTTGCGACGGGATCGGTCACGGAGCTCGGGGGCTGGGGGGTAGGCGCGGGCCTCTGCAGGATAGACGCAGCGCGAGCGGGGCGCCAGCAGCGTCTGGGCGGCGCGGCTGGGACGGAATGGAGTCCCTATTCCGATGGAAAGCTGGTTTGTCTCCGGGTATCTAAGTCGCTATACTCACCGGGCTTAGAGCGCCGCTCCTTCGGCGCTTTCGATACCAAACCTTGAACGCCAGGACCGAGCGATGCTGCAGAAGGTCGCGGTGGTGGGGGCGGGGAACGTCGGGGCCACGGCCGCCCAGCGCCTCGCCGAGAAGAACCTCGCGCGAACCGTGGTTCTCATCGACGTCCTCGAAGGCATTCCACAGGGCAAGGCGCTCGACCAGTTCCAGTCCGGACCCATCGAAGGCTTCGACACGCGCGTCATCGGCACCAATGGCTACGATGAAGCCGCCGGCGCCGAGGTGTTCGTCGTCACGGCCGGCATTGCGCGCAAGCCCGGCATGA
>JBJMOZ010000205.1:0-2709 GCA_045803465.1 Gemmatimonadales bacterium
TCGCGCGCCACTACATTGAGCGGGCCGGTTTCGGCGACCTGTTCGGCCACAGCCTGGGGCATGGGATCGGGCTCGAGGTGCACGAGGCGCCGCGGCTGGCACGCACCGCCGACGGGGCGCTGCCGGAGGGAGCCGTGGTGACGATCGAACCGGGGATCTATCGCCCGGGGTGGGGCGGCGTGCGAATCGAGGACGATGTCGTGCTCGGCGCAGAGGGACCGCACATACTGACGGAATTTCCGCGCGAGCTCATGGAGCTTGGCTGAAGATGCCGCGCGAACAGTCGCGGCGCGACATACCCATTGGGCCTATGATCGACCTACGCTACGTCAAGAAGCTCATCGACATCCTCGACGAATCGACGGTGGACTCGATCGAGATCTCCTCGGACAAGGGGATGAAGATCCGCATCTCGAAGAGCCCCACTGGACGCGGCGCGCTCCAGGTGGCGCCGCAGCCGGTGCTCGCGCCGATGCTGGCGCCCCAGGGTGCGCTGCCCGCCGGCCGCACGACACCGCCGGAGGGTATGCCCGCGGTGGAGGAGGCGCCGCGCGCGCCGGCGGGGAAGGCGGGGATCGAGGTGAAGTCACCGATGGTCGGCACCTTCTACGGCGCGCCGGAGCCCGGCGCGAAGCCGTACGCCGCGGTGGGCACGCGGGTGTCGAAGGGGCAGATCCTCTGCATCATCGAGGCGATGAAGATCATGAATGAGATCGAGTCCGAGGTCGCCGGCGTGGTGACCGAGGTCCTGGCGCAGGACGCGACGCCGGTCGAGTACGGCCAGGCGCTCTTCCGCATCGACCCGAATGGCTAAGCGTCCCGCACCGCCCGCGGCCGCGGCGGGCGCCGCCGGCCCAAGCGGCACGTTCAACTTCAAGGACGTGCTGCAGCAGCTCGTCCAGCGCAACGCGTCCGACCTGCACCTCAAGGTCGGCCGCCCCCCCACGCTCCGGCTGCACGGCGAGCTGGTCCCGCTCGACCAGCCCGCGCTCAAGCCCGAAGATCTCAAGAGCCTCGCCGAGCAGCTGATGACGCCGCGCCAGGTGAAGGAGTTCACGGACAACAAGGAGTGCGACTTCGCCATCGGCGTACCGGGGATCGGGCGCTTCCGGTGCAACGTGTACCAGCAGCGCGGCTCGCTCTGCTACGCGATGCGCTCCATCCCGTACCAGGCGAAGACGCTGCGCGAGCTGAACCTTCCGCCGGTGCTGGAGGAGATCTCGCTCCGGCCGCGCGGGCTCGTGCTCGTCACCGGGATCACCGGCTCGGGAAAGAGCACGGCGCTCGCGGCGATGATCCAGCACCTCAACGAGCACCGCAAGGCGAACGTGATCACGATCGAGGACCCGATCGAGTTCCTCCATCGCGACATCAACTGCAACATCAACCAGCGCGAGGTGGGCACCGACACGGCCACCTTCGGGCAGGCGTTGCGGCGCGTGCTGCGCCAGGACCCCGACGTCATCCTCATCGGCGAGATCCGCGACCTCGAGACGCTGGACACCGCGCTCAAGGCGGCGGACACCGGACACCTCGTCTTCAGCACGCTCCATACGACCGACGCGACCCAGACGATCAACCGCGTCCTCTCGTTCTACCCGCCGCACCAGCAGGCGGAGGTGCGCTTCTCGCTCGCGAGCGCGCTGCAGGCGGTCGTCTCCCTCCGCCTCGTGCCGCGCGCCGACAAGCCCGGGCGCGTGCCCGCGTGCGAGGTGCTGATCAACACCCAGACGGTGCGCGACCAGATCCGGGACATGGACAAGACGCTCAACATCCCGGACCTGATCAAGGAGGGCACGGTGCAGTACGGGATGCAGAGCTTCGACCAGTCGCTCATGCAGTGGTACTCGCAGGGGATCATCTCGTACGAGAGCGCGGTGTTCTACGCGACCAGCCCCAGCGAGTTCGCGCTGCGCGTGCAGGGCGTGGCCGGCACCAGCGACACGAGCTGGTCCGGCTTCGAGACCGACTCCACCGGCTGATGTTCAAGAAAGTTCTGATCGCCAACCGAAGGTCGGCGATCCTCGGAGGCGTGCTTGTTTAAGAAAGTTCTGATCGCCAACCGCGGCGAGATCGCGCTGCGCATCATCCGCGCATGCCGCGAGCTGGGCGTGGAGACGGTGGCGGTGTACTCGGAGGCGGACCGCGAGTCGCTGCACGTCCGCTTCGCCGACGACGACGTGTGCATCGGCCCCGCGCCGGCGCGCGACTCGTACCTCAAGATCCCCCGCCTGATCGCCGCCGCCGAGATCACCGGCGCCGACGCGATCCACCCGGGCTACGGCTTCCTGGCGGAGAACGCCGAGTTCGCGGAGACCTGCCGGGCCAGCAACATCACCTTCATCGGCCCTACCGGCGACCAGATCCGCCAGATGGGCGACAAGGCCACCGCCCGGCGGCTGGCGCAGGAGGCCGGGGTGCCGACCGTCCCCGGCTCTCCGGGCACGATCGAGGACCCCGACGAGGCGCTGGCGTTCGCCAGCGAGATGGGCTTCCCGGTCATCATCAAGGCCACGGCCGGCGGAGGCGGGAAGGGGATGCGCATCGCGCTCGACGCCGAGCAGTTCACCCAGAGCTTCGGGCTGGCCCAGAACGAGGCGCTGGCCGCGTTCGGCAACGGGTCGGTGTACGTCGAGAAGTACCTGACCCAGCCCCGCCACGTCGAGATCCAGGTCATGGGCGACTGCACCGGCCGGGTGGTTCACCTGG
>JBJMOZ010000256.1:0-3027 GCA_045803465.1 Gemmatimonadales bacterium
GTGGAACCGGTTCCTCGTGAAGCTTGATCCGATCCACGAGCTCAGGAGCAATGCCCTTCAGGTACTCGACGATCTCGTTGTAGACGTGCTTCGAGTCGACCGTGAGCCCCTCGATCTTCGTGCTGAACAGGTCGCGGATGATGCCGCGGGTGAGGCTCGTCTCGCGCTGCAGCAGCGCCGGCGCGCGGCGCACGAAGGTCTTCTTGCGGTTGATCTTCTTCCAGATGCCCAGCAGCGACTCGACCTCGCGCTGGAAGTGCTCCTCGGTGACGCCCTCGGCGACGGTCCGGACGATCATGCCGCCCGCATCCTCCGGCAGCAGGCGCTGCACCAGCTCACGCAGCTTCTGCCGCTCCTCGCGGCTTTCGATCTTGCGGCTCACCCCCACCTTGGAGGCGAAGGGCATGTAGACGAGGAAGCGGCCGGGGAGGGAGATCTGGGCGGTGACGCGGCAGCCCTTGGTGCTGATGGGCTCCTTGGTGACCTGGACGATGAGCGTCTGCCCCTTCTTGAGCACGTCGGCGATGTTGGGCAATGGGCGCCGGGTGGAGACCTCGCGCTGGCGCGGCTCGCTGGGGGCTGCGCCCCCCTTCCCGCCCCGCCGACGACCGCGGAGTTCGCGACGGTCGTCGCCACTGGAGGAGGCGTCGGCGCCGTCATCGGCCGAGCCATCGACCTCGGCGTCTGCGGTGTCGTCGTCGACCGATTCGTCGACGGAGGGCTCCTCGTCCTCCTCCGGTTCGAGCAGGTCCGAGGCGTGCAGGAAGGCGCTCTTCTCGAGGCCGATGTCGACGAAGGCCGCCTGGATGCCGGGGAGAACCGCTTCGACCCGGCCGAGGTAGATGTCGCCGACGGTGCGACGATGGTCGGGACGGTCGACGAGGAGCTCGACGAGCTTGTCGTCCTCGAGGATGGCAACGCGCGTCTCGCGCTGGCTGCCGTTGATGAGGATCTCGCGCTTCAAGCAGTGCAACCTTGGCCGCACCACGCCGCGCCCGCGCAGGAGCACGGGGGCATCGGAGCCGCCTTCGCAAGTTGGAGGGGAACGCGCAGCTGCCGCGCCCCGCAGGCCGTGCTCCGGCAGCAAATGGCCGGAGAAGAGCTACTCACGCCCCTCCGCCGGCCCGGTGCCCCGGTGGGCACCGCAGGAGCCAGCCGGAGAAACGCCTGAAAGTCTTCCTTAACTATAGGAATACTAGGCGGTTACGCGCAATATCGCCTAGCCGTTGACCACGTCGCCGAGAATGTGACGGGCGATGACCAGCCGCTGGATCTCGGAGGTGCCCTCCCCGATCTCGCATACCTTGGCGTCCCGCATCATGCGCTCGACCGGGTACTCGGTGGTATAGCCGTAGCCGCCGAAGATCTGCACGGCCTTGGTGGTGGCACGCATGGCCAGCTCGGAACAGAAGAGCTTGGCCATCGCCGCCTCCTTCTTGAACGGCTTGCCGTTCTGCTTGAGCCAGGCGGCGTGATACAACAGGTGCGTGCCGGCTTCGATCTCGAGCGCCATGTCGGCCAGCTGGAAGTTCACGCCCTGGAACGAGCCGATGGCCCGGCCGAATTGCTTCCGGACCCCGGCGTACTTGAGGGCCTCGTCGTACGCACCTTCGGCGATGCCGAGGGACAACGCCGCGATACCGATGCGACCGGCATCGAGCGTCTTGAGGAAGTTGACGAAGCCGTCGCCCGGCGTGCCGAGGAGGTTTTCCTTGGGCACGATGGCGTCCTCGAACACGAGTTCGCGCGTGTCGCTGGCGCGCCAGCCCATCTTGTCTTCCTTCTTGCCGGCCCGGACGCCGTGGGTCTTCGGCAGGTCGGCCGCATGGCCCACACCGACGCGAGCGGCCTCGTCGAGGTCGACGGTGTCCTTGGTCACGAGGAAGCTGGTGATGCCGCGGCTGCCCTGCCCGGGCTGGGTCCGCGCCGTGACGCTGAAGATCTCGCCCACGCCCGCATGGGTGATGAAGATCTTGGAGCCGTTCAGGAGATAGTGGTCGCCCTTGTCGATCGCGGTGGTGGCGGTGCCACCGGCATCGCTCCCGGCCCCCGGCTCGGTGAGGCCGAAGCCGCCGAGCACCTTGCCGGAGGCGAGCAGCGGCACATAGCGGCGCTTCTGCTCCTCGGTGCCGAAGTCCATGATGGGCGACGTGCCGAGGTTGGTATGCGCGGAAATGGTGAGGGCATGGCTCGCGTCGATCTTCGCGAGCTCGTGGATGGTGATGTAGTAGGAGAGCTGGTCCATGCCCGTGCCGCCGAACTCCTCCGGCCACGGTACGCCCAGCAGGCCGAGCTCGCCCATCTTGCAGATGTTGTCCCACGGGAAGGTGGACGTCCGGTCGAGCTCGCGCGCGACGGGGGCGACATGCGTCTCGCCGAACTCGCGCACCATCTCGCGGACCTGATGATGCTGCTCGGAGAAATAGAGAGAATGATCCATGGACCACGGTGGGCTGGGGCGACCACGAGGCCGTCGGAAGGGCGGCACCGGCGGGACGCCTGGAGTGCGCGGGCAATATAGCCGAGCCCGGCGCTAGGCGTGGGTGCGGGAACGGCGCGGCACAGGTCCCCGCAGGGGCCAGTGGAACCGATCGCACCAATCGCAGCCCGCACAGGCGCTCGGCGGCTCGCCGAAGTAGCCGATGAGCGTGCGCCGCCGACACCCCCAGCCGGAGGCGAAGCGACGCATCATCGCGATGCGTCGGGCGATGCCGCGGCGGCGCGTGCGATGGGGTTCCCAATTCACCACGCCATCGCGCACCAGTTCGGCGTGCAGGCGCGCAATGGACGCGCGCACCTCGGCGCCCTGCCGCGCCGCCAGCGCAGGATCGGCCCACGCGCGGCGCAGCAGGCGCTCGGGCGGGAGCGTCACGTCGAGCATCCGTCGATGCATGTCGACATCGCCGCGCCGGTACAGCAGGACGCAGTCCGCCGGATTGCCGTCCCGTCCGGCCCGTCCCGCTTCCTGATAGTACGCTTCCGGCGAGCCGGGCAACGTCCAGTGCGCCACGAGCCGCACGCGCGGCG
>JBJMOZ010000051.1:0-4903 GCA_045803465.1 Gemmatimonadales bacterium
GACCTCCTGCCAGGTCTCCATGACGGAATCCGTCCTCCCTAAGGGCGAGCTGCTGCCGTGATGGCCTTGGTATAGACGACTTGATCGTCGCCCGGGGCATAGAAATCCGGGATGCGAGCCACGGCGGCGTATCCGCGCCGCTCGTAGAACGCCCGTGTGGGCGCGTACTCCGCGCGGCCGGCCGTCTCCACGACGACCAGCCGGGCGAGGCCCGCGAGCTGCCGCTCCATTTCCGCGAGCAGCAGTGAGCCGATCCCCGCGTTGTGCTGCGCGGGATCGACGGCGATCCAATAGAGGTCGAAGGTCCCGACGGTGCAGGGCGTCGGTCCCCAGCAGATCCAGCCGGCGAGCATGTCGCCGGCCGCCGCGCCGAGCGCGGCATAGTCGTCACTTCCGGCCACCGCGGCGTCGAACACCTCGAGTGCCACCGGAATTTCGTCGACGCTGAAGAGGCCAGTGCTCCGGGTGATCGCCTCGAGGCGGTCACGGTCGGCGGTCGTCAACGGCCGCAACTGTGCAGGAGCGAGGACCGTCATGCGGTAGGTTGTGGCTCCGTGCTGGGCACCTGGGCCGGGGCCGTCGTCGCTGCGGCCGCTGCCGCGCGCTGGGCCCGCCCGAGCGCCTCGTCCACGAGGCGGAGCAGCAGCTCCTCATACGTCCAGCCCTGCGCGCGCGCCATCCGCGCGAGGCCGGCGTCGCGGGAGATGTCGGGGCACGGATTCACCTCGAGCACCCATACCTGTCCCGCCTCGTCCACCCGCAGGTCCACCCGGCCGTAGCCCTCGCTCGACGCGAGGTAGTCCCACGCGCGCCGCGCGGCCACGCCAAGCCGCCGCGCAAGGTCGGTGGGAATGCGCGCTGGGCACACCGGCTGGGTGCCCGCGTCCTCCGGGCTCCCCGGCACCCACTTGGCAGCGTAGCTCACGATGGGCCACGCGCCCTCGGGCATCATGTCGAAGCTGATCTCCGAGATCGGCAGCATCTGGCCGCCCACGAAGCCGACGTTGAACTCCCGGCCCGGCACGTAGGCCTGCACCAGCACCTCGTTGAACTGCTCCAGCATGCGCGCCACCCGCTTCTTCAGGGCGCGCTTCGTGGTGCAGACCGCCTCGCCATCGATGCCGACGCTCGCGTCCTCGCCGTTGGGCTTCACGATGGCGGGCAGCGGGAAGTCGCCGGGAAGCTGGTTGCCCTGCGCCAGGGTGAAGGTGGGAATCGGCACCCCGCCCAGTTGCAGCAGCGCATTCGCCTGGTGCTTCCGGTGGCAGGCCGTGATCGCCGAGAAGCGGCAGCCCGAGAACGGGACGCCGGTCAGCTCGAGCGCGCCCACCACGCAGTCCTCGTAGCGGGCCACCCCGCCGATGCTCTCGCACAGGTTGAAGACGAGGTCGGCACGGGAGCAGCGCTGCAGCCAGCGCAGGTCGCCGAGGCGCACCGGGACGACCTCGACATCGTGGCCGGCCGCGCGGAGCGCGCTGCGCACCTCGTGGACGTTCTCCATCACCGACGCCACGTCGGCCGGCGACCAGCCGTTGGTCATGCCGTCATGGATGATCGCCACGCGCATCAGGCCACCTCGGCGAGCAGGGTCCGCCCGGAGATCCGGCGCCAGGCGATGTCGGCCACGGTGCGGATCAGGTCGTCGTACGTCATGCCCGCTGCGCGCGCCGCCTTGGGGAAGCACGAGTTGTCGCGCGGGTCTGGCAGAATGCCCGGCAGCGGGTTCAGCTCGACCACCATCGCCCGACCCGCCGCGTCGCAGCGGACGTCGATGCGGCACCAGTCCCGGCAGTCGAGCGCCCGATACGCCGCGAGGGCGACGGACTCGATCTCCTGCGTGAGCGCCTCGGAAATCCGCGCCGGGCACTCGAACAGGTCGAGCGGGGTGGTGATCGTGTCCCAGAGCCACTTCGCTTCGTAGCCGTAGATCGGCGGCGCGCCGGGCGGCAGCACGTCGAAGCTGAGCCCGACGATTGGCAAGCAGCGTGCCTCGTCGCCGTTGCCGATGACGGCGACGGTGAATTCCTGTCCCGGCAGGTACGTCTCGATGAGCACCGGTTGGCGGTACGTGGCGAGCAGCTCCTCGGTGCGTGCGACCAGTTCCGCCCGGTTCTGGCAGACGCTCTTCACCGTGACGCCCTTGCCCGACCCCTCGAAGCACGGCTTCACGAAGAGCGGAAACGGCAGCGCGACGTTCCGGGCATCGTCCTTCGAGCGGGCGATGATGAACGGGGCCGTGGGCACGCCGTGCTGCTGGAGGCTCTCCTTCGTGCGCCCCTTGTGGAGGCAGAGGGCAAGCGCCAGCGGGTCGGAGGCGTGGCAGGGGATGCCGAGGAATTCGCAGATCGCCGGGACGTGCCCCTCGCGGTTGGGGCCGTAGAGCCCCTCGGCGATGTTGAACACGAAGTCGGGTCGCGCGGCGCGGAGCAGTTCGGGGAAGCATTCCGTCGCCTCGAGGCGGATCACCTCGCCGACGGTGGCGAGCGCCGCGGCGACGGCGTCGATCGTCGCCGGCTCGTCCCACTCGGCGTAGAGGTCTGGCTGCTCGAGATCGCTGCGGAGGATGCGGCTTGGGGAGACGGACTCGGAGGGGGAGGGCGAGCCCGCTCCGGCAGTGGCGGCCGGCGCATCGGGCTTCATGTTGAAGGCGAGTCCTATCCGAACTGCCAAACGGGTCCTCTACAAAAAAGGCCGTCCATCACCGGACGAGCCGACGAAAAGGAGTTTCGCACGCGCGCGCGAACCTAAAGTACGAAAGAGAAATCGTCTGCACAATACGTTCACACCACTTTTCGGGCCTTTTCGTCGATCGAGTTTTCTCGCGAGGCTCGATCGCTCACACTTTGTGGTACCTCACCCGCCCGCTCTCGGTGCCATCCGGCGAGGCATGGAGCTCGAAATCGGCGAACAGCGCCGTCGCCTCCGCCTGCAGGACGCGCAGCACCGCCACCGCGAGCCGCCGGATCTCGAGCTCGGCGCCCTCGCCGAGACGGAGCTCCAGCATCGTCCGCCAGGCGCGGACGTTGCCGGTCACGACGATCTTCGTCTCCGTGCCGTTGGGCAGGACGCTCCGCGCCGCCTCGCGCGCCATCTTCCGCCGGTGAACGGCGCTCTCGACCCAGGAGTACTTCGCGATGAGCCGGTCCACCGCGGCCACGTACGCCGCCTGCGCCGCCGTCACCGCCGCCTCCCACTCGCCCTCCATCGTCGCGTCGCCCTGGATCGCCGGAGGCATGACGAAGTTGGCCTCCGACTCGTCGACGTAGCGCTGCGAGAGCTGGGAATAGGCGAACCCGGCGCGGTGGCGCACCAGCTCGTGGGTGCAGGAGCGGCTGATCCCCTCGAGGAGCAGGGAGTAGTTGGCGTGCTCGAAGACCGAGCCGTGCCCCTGCTTGAGGATGTTGTCGAGGTACTCCGCCGTGGTGCGTCCGGCGGGATTGGCCTGGCTCATGTAGCAGAGCCGGCCCGCGAACTCGGCGAGCCGCTCCCCGTCGGACGACGTGCCCTTCCAGCTCACGGGCAGGTGCGCCGGCTCGATGAACTGCGGGCGGGCGAGGAGCGTGACGGTCGGCTGGCGGAGGATCTTCATGGGTCGGCGAGGCTCAGTCTCGGTGTCGCGTAGCCGCCGGTCCGCTCGATGGTCCGAAGCGCCGCGGCGATGTCGTCGGGAATGGGCGCCACACCGCGTCCCACCTTCAGGTGGCTCACGGGTCCGGCGCCGCGCGCGGGAAGAATAACGCCCGGGTTCAGGATCGTGAGGGGGTCGAAGGCCTCCTTCACCCCGCGGAACAGCGTCATCACTTCGGCGCCGTAGAGCCGCTCGAGCAGTGGCGCCCGCAGACGCCCGTCACCGTGCTCACCGGCGGGCGTGCCGCCGAGGGCGAGGATGCCGGCACTCACCTCGTCGTACAGCGAGGCCACCTCGTGCTCCCATCCGTGTGCGGTCACGTCGGGCAGGAGGTTGGCGTGCACGTGCCCGTCGCCGGCGTGGCCGAAGAGCACGATGGGCAGTCCGTGCCGCGCCGCCGCATCGCGGAGCAGGCGGATGTACTCGCCGAGCCGGTCGAGTGGCACGCAGCCGTCCTCCACCAGTTGCATCGAGCGTCGCGTCTCGGGCAGCCGCGCGAGGATCGGGCTCGCCGCATGGCGCAGCGCCCAGATGGCCGCCGCCTCCTCGCTGGTGCGCGCCACCACCGCCCGTCCGCCCAGACGCGCCACGGCGGACTCGATGCGCACGACGCCGCCATCGACCACATCGGCCGTTCCCTCCATCTCCACCAGCACGACGGTCTCCGCCGCGGGCACCGTGATCCCCGGCGGCGGATCCTGTCGCACCACGTCCAGGAAGGTGCGGTCGAGCAACTCGAGCGCCGAGGGTCCTTCATCGCGCAGCGCGGCGATCAGCGCGCCCAGCTCCTCGAGCGACGGCGCCTCGACGAGGATCGAGCGGCGCGCCGCTGGAATGGGGTCGAGCTGCCAGGTGATTTCGGTGATGAGCGCCAGGGTGCCCTCGCTGCCGATCAGCAGGTCGAGGTCGTCGCCGCTCGCGAGCCAGGCGTCGAGGGCGTAGCCCGCGGTGTTCTTGCTGGTGCGGGGGAAGCGGCGCATCACCTCCGCGCGCGCGGCGAGGATTGCGGGCGCCGTCTCCTGGTGGAAGCGCGCGAGTGCCGCGGTGTCGGCGCTCGCCTCGCCGCGGGCGAGTCGCGCCACCTCGCCATCGGCGGTGACGGCGCTGGCCTCGAGCACCCAGGACCGTGCGGGGCCATATCGCACCGTGCGCGCCCCAGCGGCGTTGGTGGCGAGCATGCCGCCGAGCGTCACCCAGCGGCTGCTCGAGGGATCGGGCGGAAGGCGGAGCCCGTGGCGGCTCGCGGCGAGTGAGAGCTCGCCGTGGGTGATGCCC
>JBJMOZ010000066.1:0-6668 GCA_045803465.1 Gemmatimonadales bacterium
AGCAGGTCACCCGGTTCCAGCCCGAGGCGGGCATGGCACCCGAGAAACCGCGGCCGGCCTACGTCGAGGTGCCGGTGGTCGCTGAGCCGGTGGTGCTCGACATGGAGCTGGTGCGCGACGAGCGCGGCGTCCGCATCGCGCGGGATGCCGACGACTGAAGCCCACCGCATGAGCGCGCCCGTCACCGAGAGCCCGATCGTCCTGCACGACTCCCGGCGGCTGCCCGGCCCCAGCCTGCTGTGGGACCGATGGGGGGCCATCGCCGAAGTCACCTGCCCCGACGCGCTGGCCGAGCGCTTCGTGGAGGCATGGCGCGCGGAGGCGCGGCGCATGCTCGACGGCGTAGGCTGGACGGGCGAACAGGTCGTGGCGCGCCGCTTCCCGCACGGTTGCAGCGTCGCGCTCAGTTCGCCGATCGACGGGCTGCTGTCGGCGACCGAGATCAACGAGTGGGCGGTCGCATCGGCGGCGGCGCGCGTGCTGGGCGACCACGTCCCGCCCTACGGCGTGGCGGCGAAGCGCATTCGACGCATGATCCGGCGCGAGGCGCGGCCGGCACTCGTGGCGATCCAGGGTGCGGCGGCCGAGCATGGCGTGACCTGCCTGCACGACCCGGATGAGGTGTCGGTAGGCGCGGGCCGGGGCTCAGTGACCTGGCCCGTGACGGCGATTCCCGCGCCCGAGTCGGTGGATTGGTCCGGCATCCACGACGTGCCGATCGTCCTGGTGACGGGCACCAACGGCAAGACGACGACGGTGCGCCTGCTCGCCGCCGTCGCGCGTGCCGCCGGACGGCTCACCGGCTTCAGCAGCACCGACACCATCACCATCGGCGACGAGGTGGTGGACCGCGGCGACTGGGCCGGACCGGCCGGCGCCCGGCGGGTGCTGCGAGACCGGCGCGTCGAGTTCGCCGTGCTCGAAACGGCGCGCGGCGGCATCCTTCGTCGTGGCCTCGCCGCCACGCGTGCCGTGGCCGCCATCGTCACCAACGTCGGCGAGGACCACTTCGGCGAGTGGGGCATCACCGACGTGCGCTCCCTCGCCGAGACGAAGCTCGTGGTGGGACGCGCGGTGCTGCCCGGTGGGCGGCTCGTCCTCAATGCCGACGACCCCGTGCTGGTGGAGATGTCGCGGGTCACGACGGCGCCGTTGCTGTGGATCTCGAGCGATGCGGCGTCGCCCGTGGTGCAGCAGCACCTGGCGACCGGAGGAGATGCGGCGTGGGTCGAGCACGGCACGCTCGTGCTGCAGGTGAACGGCACGCGCTGCGACGTCATGGCCATTGCGGACATTCCGGTCGCGCTCGCTGGTGCGGCGCGCCACAACGTGCAGAATGCGCTCGGCGTGGCCGCGCTCGCGTTCATCGCGGGACTACCCGTGGAGGCGATCCGCACCGGTCTCGGCGGCTTCGGCAATACGCCGCACGACAACCCGGGCCGGCTCAACGTCTACCGCTTCGGCGGCGTCACCGTCCTCGTGGACTTCGTGCACAACCCGCACGGCATGGACGCGATGGCGCAGCTCGCCGGCTCCCTGCCCGCCCGCCGGCGCCTCGTCGTGCTCGGCCAGGCGGGCGACCGCGACGATGAGGCGATCCGCGCCTTTGCGCGCAGCGCCTGGGCGATGCGGCCCGATCGCATCGTGCTCAAGGAGATGGAGCTGTTCCGGCGCGGACGCGCAGTGGGCGAGGCGAGCAGCCTGATGGAGGCGGAGCTCCGCCGGCTCGGTGCCGCACCCGAGCGCATCGCGCATGCGCCGAGCGAGTTCGACGCGGTGCGCGCTGCGCTCGTGTGGGCCGAAGATGGCGACCTGCTCTTGCTGCCCACTCACGCCGAGCGCGAGCGAGTGCTACAGCTGATGCACCGGCTCGAGGCGGCCGGCTGGGTCGCAGGCCACGCGGTGCCGGAGTAGCGACCTGAGCCAGCCGATGCGAGGCTTCCCCTCGCAAGCCCGTCAGCGCTTCGCGCCGATCCGCTCGTTCAGCGCGTCCACGAAAGGCTTCACGCCCGCCGGCATGTCGGCACCCGCCGCGGTCGTCAGCAGACGCGCCACGTCTGGCGACTTGTCCGCCTTGGTGGGGTGGGACCCGGCAGGGTACGCCGTGCGATTGCCCTTGTCGTCGACCTCGTACTTCGTCCCGGCCAGCGATATGCCCGCGAACGCGCCCGCACCCTTGGTCGAGTAGGAGTAGATCGCCGAGCCCTTGGAGAAGTCGGTGTTCGCGCCGATCGAACTGCCCACCGGTCCAGCGGCGACCGACGCCTGCCCGCCGACCTCGAAGTTCGAGGACGCAATGAGCTGCGGCGCGTCGGCGTGTGTGAACACGAGTACGACGTCCTGCGACTGCCCACCGATCTGCAGCCCGAACGATCCGCCCTTGAGCGCCATGTAGCTTGGCAGGCTCCAACTGTCTCCCACGCGGCACGACGCCAGGCCGTAACCCGCCTTCCCGCCCACGCCGAATGCGGCCTCCTTGACGCCCGGGACCGCTGCTATGCACACGGCGCTGCGCAGCAGCTTGTTGGGCGGGGCCGTCTTCGGGTCGGCGACCAGGTGAGCAAGCACGCGCGAGGCGCTCCTGGCACGCTCGTCGAGCTTTTCAGCCTGCGCATTCGCGACGGCAGGAAGCAGCAGCGCCAGCACCAGCGCGCCTCCGAACTGGATCAACACGCGACGAGCGGACATGCGCACGCCTCCTTCGGAGGACTGGTCTCGAGAAATTCCCTCAGGCAAACTTCCGTTCCACGATGTCGAGAATTGCAACCTCGCGCGCGGCCGCGTCCTGCTCGACACGCCGGCCCTCCGCGAGCACGCGCTCCACCCGTTGACGATCCTTGATGCCGCCGGCGTTGGTCAGCACGTTGAGCCATGCACCGCGGATGGCGGCTCGGGCGCAGAGCGCGCCGACGCCGGCGTCCGAGGCCGATGCCGGATTGCCGTCGCGCGCCATCGCCTCCAGCAGGTCGAACGCCTCCGACGCCACGTGCATGACGCGATACGGCACCTCGAGCGCGCCGACATTCGCATGCTCGAGCGCCTCGGCACGCGCGGCCTTCTCGACATCGGTGGATCTGGGCATCGCGAGTGCCGCCATGACCTGATTGAATGCCCGCGTGTCCTCGTCGACGAGGTGCAACAATTCGTCCTTGAGGCGCTGTCCCCGCTCAGCCCACGTCGAGAATTCCTCCCAGCGCTCGTCCCAACCACGCTTGTGCGCGGAAAGATTGGCGACCATGGCGCCAAGCGACGCCGCGAACGCGCCGAGCAGTGCGGCCACCGATCCGCCGCCGGGCGCCGCGGATTCGGAGGCCGTCTCGTCGGCGAAGCCGCGCACTGTCATGTTCACCAGTCGGCTCGAACCCGGGTCGCGGAGCCGGTACTCGATGATGCGCTCCTCGGGCTTGAACGGTGCCAGCTCGTCGAGGCCGAGCGAGACGATGGCGAGTCGGACGAGCTCGGGCTCCGACACGCCGAGCGAGCGCTGCTGCTTGCGCAGGAAGTGGCGCCCGGCATCGAGCAGTGCCGAGAGCGGGACGAGACCCACCAGCTCGGAGCCCGTCACGCGCAGCCCGCGCGCCCCGGCCGCACGGCACACCTCGTCGAACGCGACGTGCAACGGCGTGATGCGCAGGTCGGTCAGGTTCATCGAGACCTGTGCGACCCCATACTCCTCGATGAACCAGCCGATCGCCTTGACCGCCTTGAGCGTGCCCGGCTCCGTGACGGGATGGCCGGCCGGGTCGGTGATCACCTTGCCCGTGAGGGAATGTCCCTCGCGCTTCGGACGGCCTGCCTCGCGCACGTCGAACGCGACGGCGTTGGCACGGCGGGTGGACGTGGTGTTCAGGTTCACGTTGTAGGCCACGAGAAAATCGCGCGCGCCGATGACGGTGGCGCCGCTACGGGGCTTGAACGCCGCCGGACCGTAGTCCGGCTTCCACGCGGGATCGGTCATCTTTCGCGCGAGACCTTCATATTCGCCGGCGCGGATCACGGCCAGGTTCTTCTTCGCCGGATCCGGCTGGGCCGCCTCATACAGGTAGACCGGAATCTGGAGTTCGCGCCCTACCCGTTCCGCGAGCCGCCGCGCGAACTCGGCCGTCTCCTCCATGGTGATGCCGGAGATCGGGATGAGCGGGCAGACGTCCGTCGCCCCCATGCGCGGGTGCTCGCCCACGTGCTGCCGCATGTCGATGAGCTCGGCGGCCTCCGCGATGGCACGGAACGCCGCCTCCACCACCGCGTCGGGCGCACCGGCGATGGTGACCACCGTGCGGTTGGTAGCCTTGCCCGGATCGACGTGCAGCAGCGTCGCGCCCTCGACCGACGCGATCCGGTCGGTGATGCGGCGGATGACCTCGGGATTGCGGCCCTCGCTGAAGTTGGGGACGCATTCGATCAGGGCGGACATGGGCAGTGCCTGGGAAGAAGTGGCTGCAATCTAAATGACGCCGGCGGAGTATATTCGGTCATCTGGCGGTCGGAGGCTCTTCATGCGCGGCTCATCCCTCTTCATCGCGGTCCTCGGATCGCTCCTTCTCACGGCCTGCGGCGACGGTTCGTCACCGTCCGACGGCGACGACCGGACGGCGGCGGAGTTCGAGCAGCTTGCCGACTCGATGGCCGGCGGCGGCGACTATGCACGCGCCGAGGCCCTGCGGCACGCCGCGATGATCGTGCGGCTCACGGGCGACCCCACCGCCGTGACGCTCACGATCGACGGTCAGAGCAGACGCTTCGTGGCGGTCGCCGAGGAACTGGAGTATCCCAACATCGTCTGCCACTGGCCCGTGGACAGCGGCATCGTCTTCCCCGACAGCGGCGGCACCATGCCGCCCGATACGGCGTCTTCGGGACCCGGGTCGTGCGAGCCCCAAGGCAGCATGCGCATACGCACGCTGATCGCCTGGGAGCCGGAGCGCCTGGCGGAAGTGGTGCGTCTCGTCGCGATGGACGGACGGGGCTTCGTGGCGCCGGCGGTGCCGGATGCGATGGCGGGCACGTCCCATCAGGGCGAATCGTGGGGCGGCGGGGTGGCCACGCCCACCGATCCGGGGATGCCGCCGCAGCCGGACGATTCGGCGGTCGGGTCGCCGCCCGTCTATGTCGGCCCGGGCTTCATGGCCGAGTATTTCGAGCGAGACCAGGGCTTCTGGATCTCGGTTTCGGGGTCGCAGGCGAACACGCTCGAGCAGGAAGGCGGGGCGTGTCGCCTCGAGGATGTCGAGTTCGACTGGGCGCGCTACGCCTGTCAGTCGATCCAGGTGCGGTTCGAGTTCACGATGCGGGTGCAGAAGCTGGTGCCGATCCTGATCGATCCCATGGACCCGCCCGGCAGCCCGCCCATGCCACCTGCCGAGTGGCGCGACATCGGCCTGGCGCCCACGAGCATCGCGGGCGCACGGCTGTCGTTGCTCGAGTGGCTGCCGCCGCCCCTCGGGCCGCCGACGCCCGGACCGATGCCGGTCCCCTCCGATTCGGGCAGCTCCGCGCCGGGCATGCCGGGCGGAGGTTGAGCTCGGGCAGGGCACCCGCGGGCCCCGGACCGCGACGGTCAGCCGCCGCTGCGCATCCACCTCCGACAACGACTCAACCTCGGAGTGGCCATGCTGCGTTGGTCCGTCCTCCTGCCCTGCCTGCTGCTGGCCGCTCCGCTTTTCGCTCAGGGTCCGCCGCCCCGTAACGATCCCGTCAGGCCCCACATCGACGCACTGCTCGACGTGCTGAACACGGGCGACAGCGCGAAGGCCCGGGCATTCGTCGCCGAGCACCTCGCGCCCTCGTTCCGCGACGCCATGCCCGCCGATGCGCACCTGCGAACCCTCGGCCAGTGGCAGGGCGAGTGGAAGGGCGCCGAGATTCGCGGCATCCAGATGGAGCGCCCCAACGAGATGATCGTGATGCTCGGCGCTCAGGGCAGGCGCGGCCGCCTGAACGTGTCGTACGAGGCCGCGCCGCCGCATCGCATCACCGGCCTGCAGCTCCGACCGGAGGTGGCCCCGCTCGGTGAGAACGTGTCGTCGCCGGCGGTGCTCGAGCAGCGGCTCGACTCGCTCGGGCGTGCCGACGCGTTCTCGGGCGTGGTGCTCGTGGGCCAGGGCGATCGGGTACTCTCGCGGAAGGCCGTGGGGCTCGCGGATCGCGAGCAGAAGGTGGCCTTCGCACCCGAGACGCGCGTCAACATCGGCTCCATCACGAAGGCCTTCACCGGCGTCGCGATCCTGCGGCTGGCCCAGGAGGGCCGACTGCAGCTCGATGAGCCCATCGGCAGGTACGTCGAGGGGTTCCCCGCCGACGTGGCCGACCGCGTCACCATCCGCATGCTGCTCCAGCACCGCTCGGGCATGGGCGACTTCTTCCCGAGCCCGCGGTTCCGCGTCGACCCGTCCAAGGTGCGGACCCTCGACGACTACCTGCGCATCGCGCGCGAGACGCCACTCGAGTTCGAGCCTGGTGCGCGTGAACGCTACAGCAACCTGGGCTACGTGGTGCTGGGTGCCATCGTGCAGAAGGTGAGCGGCAAGCCATGGGACGAGGCCCTGCGTGAGTACGTCTACGCGCCGGCCGGCATGACGGCGAGCGGCACATTCGAGCGTACGGCGCCGAGAATCGCCCAGGGCTATGCAGGCAGTGCTCCCGCCCTGGAGCGCAACGACGCCACCCTG
>JBJMOZ010000083.1:0-3482 GCA_045803465.1 Gemmatimonadales bacterium
CGGATGTCGCCGGCGTGCGCACTCGTGGCGCGGGTGCGGGTGAACATCGGGGAGTCGTGCAGCCTCACGCGCAGCACGAGCAGCGCGAGTCCGAGGAATCCGCCGATTGCATACGCCTGGCGCCATGGCACGAACTCGCCCACGAGCGCGGCGGCCACGGCGCCCAGGGTGCCGAACGTGGCGACGAGCGTGGTCGCCGTGCCGCGTTCGCGGCGATCCACCATCTCGCCGACGAGCGTGAGCCCTGCCCCGAGTTCACCCGCCAGGCCGAATCCCGCGATGAAACGCCAGACCGCGTAGGCCGGTATCGTGGTGACGAAAGCGTTGGCGAGGTTGGCGATGCTGTACAGCACGATCGATCCGTAGAGCGCCGCGCGCCGCCCGCGCCGGTCGCCGAGCCTGCCCCAGACGAGACCGCCGATCATGAGGCCCAGCAGTTGCGCGTTCTGCAGCAGTGCGCCCACCTCGACCGAGTCGCTCCCCGCCCCCAGGTCGCGCACGCTCGGCACCCGCACCACGGCGAAGAGCAACAGGTCGAAGACGTCGACGAAATAGCCCAGCGTGACGAACAGGAGCGGCGCGCCGACACGGCGGAGCGGATGGAGCTCGGAGGCCGTGACGGGTTGCCTCACGCGATGTACGGTACCACGACGCAGCACGGCGGCGGGCAACCGTGCAAGTTGCTGGTGAAGCCGGCCAGGAACTCGGCCGTCACCAGGCGCGCCGCGAGCGGGGCGTGAAGGGCATGACGCTGGTAATGTACTCGAGGAAGGGATAGCGTTGGAGAATCGCCAGTCGTTGCTGCGGCGCGTGGTGCGCTACGAGCTGCCCATCGAAGACACGCTCGTGCTGCTGCGTGCCTACGGCTGGGGGTCGGGCGAGGAATTGGTGTTGCTCATGGCCGAGGACGCGATCGCCATTCTCGAGCGCTACCTCGCCGGCGAACTCGATGGCCGGCAGGTGCAGCACTGGGCGGAGCTGCTCGAGATGCGCACCGATCTGGGCTACGAGCCGCGGTACGACGAGGAGTTGCGCCGCCTGATCTTCCTGCTCGCCAACCCCGAAGTGAACGAGTCCCTCTCGCCCAGCCTGGCGCGACGCCTCCGGCGACTGCTGCTGGGACAGGAGATCTGAACCCGATGCGCCGCGGCCCTTCGCCCGACACGCGACACCCCATCGCCGGCGTCACGCGCACGGGGTTCCTCAAGCCGTTCATCACCCGGCCCAACATCGTCGTGGGCGACTACACCTACTACGACGACCCCGGTGGGCCGGAATGCTTCGAGGCCAACGTCCTCTACCATTTCGACTTCGTCGGCGACCGGCTGGTGATCGGGAAGTTCTGCTCCATCGGCGCCGGCACCCGCTTCATCATGAACGGCGGCAACCACCACACCACGTGGCTCACCACGTACCCATTCCCGGTCTTCGGGCAGGGCTGGGAGGCGGCGATGCCGCCGTCATGGCCCAACAAGGGCGACACCGTCGTGGGCAACGACGTCTGGTTCGGCCATGATGCGCTGCTGATGCCGGGCGTCTCGATCGGCGATGGCGCCATCGTCGCGACCCGCGCGGTGGTGACGAGGGCGGTGCCGCCCTATGCCATCGTGGGCGGCAATCCCGCGACCGTGCTGCGCTACCGTTTCGACCACGCGACCATCGCGCGTCTCCTTCAGGTGCGCTGGTGGGACTGGGATGCCGAGAAGATCACCCGGAACGTGCGCGCCATCTGCGGCAGCGAGGTGGCGGCGCTGGAGGCGGCGACATGAGACGTGTGCTCGTGGTATCGGCGATCATCGTCGCGGCGTGCCGCGCGAAGGACACGCCTGCGTCGAAGCCCGTCACCGACTCCGCCTTCGCCGCCGTGCAGGCACGCGGTGCCGCAGTCATGGGCGTCGACCAGCACACCTCTGCGCACGTCTTCGAGGACCTGCCCGATGGCGGACGCATCGTGCTCGATCGCGGCGACACGACCGACATGGCCGGCATCGCGACCATCCGTGTGCACATGCGCGAGATCGCCGGCGACTTTCGCGACGGCAATTTCAGCAAGCCGTTCGCCGTGCACGCCATGGACGTGCCGGGCACGGCGGTGATGACGGAGCGTCGGGCGAAGATCAGCTACGAGCCGGTCGACCGCCCGCATGGTGCCGAAGTCCGCATCCGCACCGGCGATCCGGAGGCGGTCTCAGCGATACACGAGTTCCTGGCGTTCCAGCGGAGTGATCACCGCGCGGCTGGGCACGAAGGCATGGACCACTCGGCGCCGACGGCTACGCCGCCGTCACCGCGGCCGTGATGGCGCCGCTCGGGTAGCCCCATGCGCTGAGCGTGGCCTGCACCATCGCCGCCACCGAGTAGCGCCGGGCGCGCTCACGGGCCGCCGCGGCCAGCCGCGACCGGCGGGCGGGGTCGACGAGCATGCCGTTGATCGCGTCGGCGAGTGCGACGTCGTCGTACGGGCTCACGAACACCGCGGCACCGTCCCACAGCTCACGGAACGTCGCGATGTCGGCGAGCACGAGCGCGCAGCCTGCCTGCGCCGCCTCGAGCACCGGGAGCCCGAACGGCTCGTAGATGGCCGGTGACACGAACACGGGCCGCTCCGCGAGCAGCGCGCCCACATCCGCTGGTGACAGGGCGCCAGGCGTGTGCAGCTGCGTGAACCACGCGCGTTCGCCGAGCGGGCCGCGCAACGGGCCTGCCGCGACGATCGTCGCATTCACCCGCGCTGCGGCATGGTCGAGCAGCAGCACGTTCTTGCCCTCGTCCCACAACCGCCCCGCCGTGAAGACGTAATCGGCCGGCGGCACCTCGGGCAGCGTGCGCCCGACCGACCAGCGGCCATTGCGCGCCACGCGTGGCAGGCGCGGCAGCTCGTACATTCCCGCGAGTGCCGCCGCGAACGCCGCCGAGGGTGCGATGAGCGCATCGGCCCGGGCCAGCGCGCGCGCGGTGAGCTCGACGCGCCAGCGCACCTCGGGCGGCCACGGCACCATTCCCTTCACGGCGCGCCACCAGGTGCCGACGCACCAATGGCACGCCACCACCAGCGGCGCCTCGAACGCGCCGGTGGCCGCGAGCGGGGCGCTGTTCACCTGTACCAGATCCGGCTCCGCGTGCGCAGCAAGGCTCGCGATGACGTGGCCCGCTTCCTCCACGTCGCGTCGCGTCGTGAGGGCGGCGTCGAGCGGCACGCCGGTCACGAGCACGGTGAGTTCGGGCATCGTGCGAGCGGGCGCCATCTGGGCGGCCGTTGGCTCCGGACCCACGATGGCCAGCGTGGTGCGCACACCCAAGGGCGCCAATCCCCGGGCCAGATCCACGGCATACGTCCAGACCCCGCTCTGCGCATCAGCGGTCATGAAGAGGTGAGAAGGCACCGTCACTGATGTCCGCACGAGACTTGGCCTTTGCACTTGGCGATCAAGACGATTGCAGGTCGACGAGGTAATCCTCGACCAGCCATACAGTTAGAACCT